>JAEMPK010000015.1 GCA_022759345.1 Pyrobaculum sp.
AGCTTGGCGTAGCTACTGAAGCCGCCGGTAAGCGGAAGTAGAGCGCCTAGTTTAAACACCTTCTGTTGTGTTGTCTGCGTCGGTGTTGTAGTGGTGGGGGCTTGTTGCGTTGTGGTGGATGTCGCCGGAGGACTTGTTATTAATAGAAGCCCGCCAATTATAGCTAACAATATAATTATTCCTATTACTATTAATAGAGTTTTTGAAGCCATACGAAGTAGATATTTCACGTTTATAACTTTGTTCCCACTAAGGCTTATTAAGAGGTGTGTTCTGCGCCACATGGCGGAGGTTTTAAGAATTGAGAGGCTTGAGGCAGGTTATGGAAGATTCCACGTGCTCTTTGGTGTCGATCTCGTAGTTAACGCTGGAGAGATAGTTGTTCTGTTGGGTCCAAACGGCGCTGGGAAGTCTACCTTGTTGAACAGCGTGGTGGGGATGGCTGATGTGTACTCTGGCAGAGTGGTTTTAATGGGCCGCGACATCACAGGCAAGCCGCCTCACGAAGTTACGAAGTTCGGTGTGGCTTATGTCATGCAGTCTCCTAACAATTTCGGCACCCCCAACATCTTCGGGGAGCTCACTGTTTACGAAAACCTAGTGGCGGCCTCCGCCGGCATACCCAGGGAAGAGGTGCCCAGAAGAATTGAAGACGTGTACGGCATATTCCCCAAGCTGAGAGAGCTCAGAGATAGAAAGGCCAAGTTTCTGTCTGGCGGCGAGAGACAGATGTTAGCTATCGGTATGGGCCTTATGAAGAGCCCCAAACTTCTGCTACTCGACGAGCCTACCGCGGGTCTCGCCCCCAAGTTGGTGAGCGACTTTTTTATAGCTATACGCGATATAAGAGACAAGCTGGGGATTTCGATACTTTTAGTTGAGCAAAACGCTAGAAAAGCCTTGGAAATAGGAGACAGAGCATACGTCTTAGTCACTGGCAGAATTAAGTACAGCGGAAGCGCCAAAGCCCTAGACGAAGAGAGACTTGCCGAATTGTTCCTTGGCCATTGAACTTAAAGATGAGGTAGAGAAACGTCTATGGAACCTCTCCGGGGAAAATATAAGGTCTTCAAGACGAAGAAATACACCATATATTATCTACTCGAAGACGTAGAGGTGGGGGGTACGCCAGAGAAAAAAATCGTCAAGGGTGGGCACGAGTTTTTCTTCTTTGGCGACGTAGTCGTTATAAAGCCAGTTAAAGAGACTTCTCCACCTCAAGCAACTCCTTGAGTCTAATTCTTACAGTTCTCCCATCTGGAAGCTCTCTAACGATTATGAAGTCGAGCAACCCGCGTCTAAGCTCCTCCATAGCTATCAACACAGGGTCTGTGGTGCCTATTTCATGGATATCTACTAGCGGCTCTGCCCCCATCGCCAGTTGCATAGCTCTGGCGCCTACTATGCGGGCGATCTCGTATTTGGTGAGACGTGGCGGGTAAAGTTCTCTTTTTATCAACGCCTTATCTAAAAGATCAACTAACCTATTTATACGTTCTAGAAGCTCCGCTGTGGATATCGCCTCCACGACAAGAGGAGGATAAGAGGTGTATATAACATTTATACGTTGGAGAATAATTTAAGATAGGAAAAACTTAGTCGAATTTAGTCTCGCCCTTCTCCTCGCCCTCCTCGCCGCCCTTCTTACCCTTCTTCTCCTCCTTCTTGGGAGCGCCGGCGGCGATTATGTCGTCGATGCGCAAGATCATTATGGCGGCCTCGACGGCGGACTTAATTACCTGCTTCTTGACAAGGAGCGGGTCCCAGACGTTGAGAGTCGCCATGTCGACGATCTTCCCACCGTGCACATCGACACCGGCTGACAACTCGCCGTTGTCGTGTCTCCGTCTGAGCTCGGCGATGGCGTCCACTGGGTCTAGGCCGGCGGTGAGGGCAAGTATCGTGGGGATGTACTCAAGGGCGTCGGCAAACTTCAACGCGGCTAGCTGCTCCTTGCCCGACAGTTTCCTGGCGTATTCCCTCACCCTCCTAGCTACCTCGATCTCGAAGGCGCCGCCGCCGGGCACTATCTTCGGCTCTCTAAAGAGGTCGCGGGCTACGTGCAACGCGTCCTGCAGAGACCTCTCCACCTCGTCCAAGATCCTGTCGCTACCGCCCCGCACTAGTATAGTCACAGCTCTCGGGTTTGGAATGTCCTCTACAAACACCATCTTCTCCTCGCCGACTTTGCGCTCCTCCACCAAGCCGGCGGTGCCGAGGTCTTCGGGCCTTGCGTCTTTGATCGAAGTGATTATCTTGGCGCCGGTGGCCCTGGCGAGTTTCTCGATGTCGCTACGCTTGACACGCCTCACAGCCATGATGCCCTTCTTGGCGAGGAAGTGCTGCGCAACTTCGTCAATACCCTTCTGCGTAATCACCACGTTGGCGCCTATGGAGGCTAGGTGGTCTACGTAGGACTTGAGGATCTGCGCCTCCTGGTCAAGGAAGGCCTTGATCTGGTCTGGGCTGGTTACAGATATCTTGGTTGTCCACTCGGGCTTCTCGATCTCGAGCGGCGCGTCGAGAATGGCGATCTTGGCGTTGGTCACGCGCTTGGGCATGCCGGGGTGTACAACCTCTTTGTCGAGCACTATGCCCCTGACTAGCTGAGTCTCGTAGATAGACTTGCCTTTCTTCTTCTCAATCTTGATCCAGTCGAGGTCTAGATACGGCTTCCCATCTCTCATCTCGACGGCTTGTAGAGCGGCCTCCACAACTAGGTTGGCCAAGTATTCTCTCGTCTCGGCAACGACCTTAGAGGAGAGGGAGCTGGAGACTACCTTTAGTAGTTGTTCTTTTGTCAAGTCGATAGGCTTTGCGATCTCCTCGGCGACTTTGAGGGCGTAGTCAGCCGCCTTCTTGTAGCCCTCAATCACTATGGTGGGGTGTATACCCTCTTCTAGCAACTCCTCGCCGAGCTCCAGGAGCTTACCGGCGAGCACAACTACAGTAGTGGTGCCGTCGCCAACCTCGGCATCTTGGGCCTTAGCCACCTCTATTAACAACTTCGCAGCCGGGTGTTGCACCTCCATCTCTTTTAGAATGGTGGCGCCGTCGCCGGTGATGGTAACGTCGCCGAAGGCGTCGATAAGCATTTTGTCCATACCACGTGGCCCCAGCGAAGTCGCCAAGATCTCAGCAATTACCTTAGCTGCCTGGATGTTTGAACGACGTGCATCGACACCGGTTGTTCTTTGGCTCCCCTCTTTTAGTATCATTACTGGAACACCTGTCCGAGGTGCCGCTTGCTGTGCCATGGCTTGACATAAATTACGTATATAAAAACTTTTCGCAAGACACGTCGCTGAGCAGAACTAGCGCACTTACGGACGTTGCGGAAGTGCCTTAGCCAGCGCCAGAATAGTCTGCCACTTGTCTTCTATTTCTTCCTCTAACATTTTTACGTCTTCGTCCGTCAGATGGGCAAATCTTCCCTGCAGTTTTAGATATTCCTTCAACGGCTTTCTCTTTGACTTATCTGCATATATTGTACTCGGCGGATTTAGCTTAAGCTGGCCGTGGTCGTACTCCCAAAGTATCCACGCCCCGGTCTCTACTGCGAGTCTTGCAACTTCTACGGTTTTTGCAGGGTCGTATCTCCAGCCGGGTGGACACGGGGCATGAAGATGAATAAACTTGAACCCCTCTATCTCAGCCGCCCTTTTCAGCTTCCTGTAGAAGTCTTGTGGATAGGCTATGTTGGCAGTGGCGACGTAGGGAACGCCGTGCATAACCATTAAGAGAGCTACGTCCTTCTTTCTTTCACGTTTGCCTACAGGCGTGGTGGTGGTCCAAGCCGCGCGTGGCGTAGAGCTGCTGCGTTGTATACCGGTGTTCATATACGCCTCGTTGTCGTACATCACGTAGAGGATGTTGCTATTTCTCTCAGCGGCGCCGCTAAGAGTTGCAAAGCCTATATCTGCAGTGCCGCCGTCGCCTGCCCACACAACTGCGTGACCTCTTACGCCGAGCGTTTTATAGGCCTCTGCTATGCCCGTCGCAACGGCAGCCGCCGAGGCGAATGGCACGTTTAAAATCGGCATGGCGACTCCAGACCTGGGGGCTAAGCCTTGTACAACTGAGGCGCAACTAGCTGGTATCGTCAATACGGCCTCTTCGCCGAGCGCCATGCCGAGTATCTTTAACCCGATCATCATGCCGCAACCTGCACATGCGGCGTTTCCAGGAACGACGTATTTTTTCTTCGGTAGTTGATCTAGGCGGAAGCTCATACCACAAACTCCAGCTCCTTATAAC
>JAEMPK010000123.1 GCA_022759345.1 Pyrobaculum sp.
GAGCATGAGGTCGCCTCTTCTCACGCCGGCGGCCTCTGCGGCCTCTTTCCACGGCTTTGCTTGTAGCACCTTGCTTATCAACGCCTTGACGGCGACTTCTGGCAGATGCGGCCTTTTAGTCTTTGCGCCGTAGAAGTACTGAGTGACCAACATATACATGGCGTCTGTCACGTTTTCGTAGGTCATGGGGCCGTAGGCGTACGCCACAAGCCGGTCCAGCTGGTTTTTTGAGAGGGTCGGCGCCGCGTCTACCTCCCACCCCCAGTCCTCCAGCAGCCACTGGACCTCCGTGGGAAGGAGGTCGCCGTAGGGGCCCATGAGGGAGTGTACAAGCCGTCTACGGAACTCCACGTTGGCGTATTTCACGTAGGCCTCGGCCTTCTCGTTAAGCGGCTTCACCAGGAGGACGCTGTATTCGCCCGAGGAGGGGTTCCGCTCAGGCGAGAGGTGTATCGGCACGTAGCCGTTCCGCACCCAGAACCTCAGCAGCTTGTCGTAGACGCCGAAGCCCACCCCCACCCAGTCCATGCCCAGCTGGCGCGCCTCCTCCTCGATCTTCTTAAGCATAAGCGTGCCGAGGCCCATGTCTTGTAGCTCCGGGTGTGTGGCGATGCGCACGATGCGCCAGCCCTTCAGCTTGGCGAACTCCGGCAGGCGCCAGTACTTGAGGAAGCGGTCTGGGATGATGTTGCCCGGTAGCTTAAGGCCGCGGAGGGCTTGGTCGATGGACAAGTCGTCCAGAGCGCCCTCAGACGCCAGCTCCACAGACACCACCACCTTGCCGTTGGGGAGGGCCAGGGCTCTGGCAGTGTGGTGAGGCGCGTCGAGAAGCATGCCGAGGTCGTCCGGCTCGTTGCGGTAGTGCGCTTGGACGTAGATGCCGAAGAACTGCCTAAACGTTTTTTCGTCCCTTAAGATGTCCTCCTCTTTGAGGTACACAACCTCCATCCGCTTGACGTACTCCAGGTCTTCCGGCTCCACCTTGGCGGGCTCTGCGTTCAGCAGGAAGGCGTCGAATAGCCACTGCTCCACGGGGTCGCCTCTGCCGTACCTAATGGGCTCCTCCATCTCGTAGAGATAGACGTCGGTGTCCTCCGCCTCCTTTAAGTATTTGAGGAATCTGATGGAGAAGCCGCGGCCCGCCCCCTCGTATCCGTGTATGGTGGTGGCGAAGACCAGCCTGTCGAACTTCTTATGTACGCCGTGGAGAATCGGCAGAGGCACGGCGGCCGCCTCGTCTACCGCGACCACGTCTGCGTTTTCCCGCTTCAGCAACATGTAGGGCGTGACGACGTCGATGAATATGCCGCTGGCCTTTATGGCTCTTATCTCGCCGCCTTCCTTCTCCACCCCCGGCTTGTAGCCAAGGGCCTCCAGGCCCTTTATGGCGAACTCCAGGAGGGTCTCCAGATTTGTGTACTCCATCGCCGCCACCACCATCTGCACCCGCGCCTTGGCCTTCCGGAGCTTGTGCCCAATCCCGGCGAGGCCCAGGCCCAACGCGGCGCTCTTCCCCCTGCCTCTGTCTGCGATGATCACAATGGCCTGCTTCCTCTTTGGCTTGTGGTAGAACACCTCAAAGAGCTTCAACACCTCCACCTGGTCCTGGGTGGCGGCTAGGCGGTATACCTTAAGAGGAAGGACAGCCTTTTCGGGGGGCTGGGGACGCCCCGGCTCGTAGGGCTCCACCTCCTCCACGCCGGAGGACTTGAGGAGCTCCCCCCTGTCCACGTCGAATATAACCACGCCTCTGTGGCTGTAGAGGCTGAGCCAAAACCTCTCCTTAAGCCTGTGGCGGACGTCGTTGGGGGTGAACTGGGGGACGAGGAGAGTCGTCTGGAACTTGGTGAGGTACCTCTTCCAAGCGTCTAGAGGCGGGACGAGGAAGACGTAGACGCCGCCGCCCCGCACCACGCCGCCGAGCCGCCCCACGTCGTTGGGCTTCAGGTCGTTGACCAAGTCCAGCACCGCGAAGTCGTAGGTGGTGCCCAGTATGCGCGGCGTGTCTTTGTAGGGCCGGAAGTCCACCTCCAGCGCCGAGTCCGCCATGGCGTCTCTGAAGTAGTTCATCCGCTTGTTGGCGTCGGAGAACTCCGGCTGAAACACGTAGAGCCCCTCCCCGCCTCCGCCAGCCGCCTCGTAGCCCCGCAGAACCTCAGCCGCCGCCTCAGCCAGCTTTTTGTCGTCGGTGCCCACAAGCACGAAAAGTCTCCTGTGACGAGCAACACGCGCCTTCTCCACCTCGCTTTTCGCGATCTCAAAGATCACAAGACTAAATACACCCCCTATATAACGTGTAAAGGACGCACCTTGTAGTAGCCTCGCAACGATGGGGAGACCGCGAAGGTAGGCGCCTAGCTGGCCGGCAGTAAGAGAAAAAGTAGCTAAGGCGGCCGCTATGCCCAGAAAGCCGTGCCGCCATCTACGCCCTTCAAACTACCTGCGCTTCTATTTTATGACTGCCAGTACTGCGTTGTAGCACCTCGTGGAAGAAACCCGCCTCAGCTGTGCTCAATGTTGCGCCGTTCGGCGAGTAAAGCCTCTTGTGTGCTCCGCCGGCGCCTTGGGAGTTGTCAGACGTTGTTAAATAGGTGTTGGTTTTGTCTTCTGTGCTTAAGCTTGCCCATTCGCCGGATGCGGACGACGCCTATATGTTCTTCGGCATAGCGTCAGGCGCCGTGAAGTTGCCGGTTCCCCATGTGGAGTTTCTGGCAGATATCGAGACGTTGAATCGCCTTGCTCTTGAGGAGCTTTTAGACGTGTCGGCGGTGAGCGTCCACGCCTTTGGGCACATCTGCGATAGGTATTTCGTCATGGAGGTAGGCGCCTCCATGGGCGAGGGCTACGGCCCCGTGGTGGTGGCGGGCCCCGGCGTGGATAAGCCGCGGCACGTGGCGGTGCCGGGCCGCCTCACGACGGCGGCGCTTCTCGTGAAGCTCGCGCTTCCCGGCGTAAAGACTGTGGAGTTGCCCTTCGACAGAATAATCGACGCGGTGGCGGCCGGCGTTGTGGACGCCGGGGTGTTGATACACGAGGGACAAATCACATACCGCCGGCTGGGCCTCCGAAAGTTGCTGGACCTCGGCGAGTGGTGGACGCAGGAGACGGGCCTCCCCACGCCGCTGGGCATAGACGTGGTTAGGAAGGCCCTGGGGAGGGAGCTGGCGGAGAAGGTGGCGAAGGCGCTCGCAGACTCGATAGCCTACGCCGACGCCCACAGAGAGGAGGCGCTCCGCTACGCCCAGAGGTTCTCCCGGGGGCTCAGCCTAGAGGAGACCGCCCGCTTCGTCGACATGTACGTAAACGCCTACACGAGGACGCTGGGCGCCAGGGGCCGCCGCGCGATAGAAGAGCTCCTCGCCCGCGCCGCCGAGGCGGGGCTGACGCCCAGTTGCACGCCACAATACGTCTAATTCGCAGAGTGCCTCCCCGCGACTTGACGCCGGCCGCCCAGCGACGCGGCGACGGCGGCGGCTGTTATGAGGGCGTAGGCGGCCCCCGTGGCGGCGTCGGGCGTTTGGCGGAACAGCAGATAGCCCCACACAGCGGCTAGGACGGGCTCTACCGTGGCTACTACCGACGCCTTCGTGCCGCCTACGGTCTTTACGGCCGAGGCGAATAGTCTGTAGGGCACAACTGTCCCGAAGATGCCTAGGTAGACGCCCGCAACCACGGCCTCAGGAGGTGGCGGTTCCGGCCTCAGCAGCAGGAGAGGCGCGGTGACGAGAGGCGTGTACGCCATGGCGTCCAGAGAGGCCGCCTTTTCCTCTCCGGCGGCCGAGAGGCGGCGGGCGGCGGCGATGTAGAGGCCGTAGAAGGCGCCGGAGGCGAGGCCCGCGGCTAGGCCCACCGGCGAGAGGGCCCCGGAGAGGGAGGCTGAGGTCATGATGAGTACGGCGGCCAGCACGAGGGCGACGGCGGCGGCGTCGCGTCTCGTGGGTCTCTCGCCTGTCAGCGCCAGCGCCGTGGCTGTCCACAGGGGGGCTGTGTAGAGGAGGTAGGCGGCTGTGCCCACCCCCGCGTAGAGGGCCGCGAGGGGGTAGGCCGAGAAGAGTCCGCCGAGGAGAAGACCCGGCAGGAGCCCCCTCTTGCTGGGCTTCGCCGCGAGGGAAAACGCCGCGGCCACCAGCGACCGCATGAAGGCGAGCCACAGCGCGTCTCTGCCGTATGTGACGGCCACTCCTATGGTGGACCAAAGCGCGGCCGCGGCGAGTATCTTGACCACAGACACGGGGC
>JAEMPK010000067.1 GCA_022759345.1 Pyrobaculum sp.
CTTTCGGCTATGCGGGGCTTGTCGTCTTCGCATCGCCCTCTATCCAAACCTTCATGTACCCTAACCATCTTGATCTTCTCTTCGCAGTAACTGGCAAAAGACCGAAGCGGTAGTTTAATTTTTAGCTTTTCACAGCGGCCGGTCGGCCGTCGGCGCGTAAGTCATCTACAGGGACATCCTCCTCCTGTGCTTCCGACAACTATTTTATTTTCGGCCATTGGCCGTTCCCAACACGTTGGACATATAAGGGCTGGTCCTTGTCTTTTATGTACGCCTCTAGGAGGGGTGTGTCCTCCCTTCCGCATATGGCGCATCTGTAGGCCAGAAATTTATATGGGCGTGTAGATGAATTTTACTCGCCTAGGGCGAGACCATCGCCTCTGATGTCGGCAACTGCGGCGGCGCCGTCTTTCGTCTTGGCTACCAGGGCGGCTATGCCCAGTCTGCTGGGGTACTTAATCAAATGTACGCCGGGCCCCGGCTCCCATCCCTCCTCGGCTTGTACCTCGTCACCGCGAAGCCAGATGAAACGTGGGGCCCACACGGCTCTTCTCGGGTCCATGCCGTACGTAACTATGTTTTGTATAAGTTGTACATAGATGGCGGGTCTGTAGTGACCAGCGCTTGCGCCTAAGGCGTAGACCTCGTCTCCCCGCTCCATGACCACCGCCGAAAGCGTGTGGGCAGGCCTCTTCCGTGGCGCCGCGTCGTTAGGCGCCGTGGTGAAGTCGCTGGCTCTGTTGTTGAACGTGACGCCCCACCTCGGCTCTGTGACGCCTGAGCCGAAGGGGTAGTAGAGAGACTGTATTGCAGACACGATGACCTCTCTGTCGGCAGCCGCGAGGTAGGTAGTACCCGGCGTAGGCTCCGGCGCCTCGGCATGCCCCAGCTCAATCCTACCCTCCAACAGGTCTTTGACTGGGACTTCTCCGTCATGGAGGAACTTGTCGCGGGCCCAGTGTGCTTTTTTCAATGCCGACACCACGTTTTTTATCCTGGCGTAGCTAAAGGGCTCTTTTGCAGTTGGCGTCAGCTTCAAGGCCAGCAGAACCGCGAAGCCGAGAGAGGGGGGCGGGGCCTCGTAGATGGCCCAGCCGCCGTACTCTACACCGATGGCCTCTTTCACCTCCGGCCTGTAGCTGGCGAAGTCTTCTACCTCGAAGTAGCCTAGCTCCGCCACATCTCTAGCCACTTCGTCGTAGAAAGAAAGCGGGCTGTCTCTCAGCTTTCTCCACAGCCTTAGAAGCGGTTCTATGCGGTAGGGGGCGCCTGGCCTCTGAGGCAAGCCTAGATATATCCAGCCCCCCGGATCCGCCGCGAGGAGGTCCCGGCTCTTCTCTATGGCAGAAACCAGCGAGGGGTGCATAGTGGCTTTCTCCATGGCCTCCAGCGCCGTGTCGACTACGCGCTCCCACGGCAGAGAGCCGTGGCGTCTGTGGAGTTCGTAAAGCCCCGCCACGTAGCCCGGGACCACGGCAGATTGAAGCCCCCTCCGCGGCGGCCTCTTGGGAACTCCCTTGGGCGCCCAGCCGAAGCCCACCACAGCCTCTATGCGTCCCCCTCTGTGCACTAAGGCGAGGAAGTCGCCGCCGACGCCGCCGAGATGGGGCAGGACGTAGGTAAGCACGATGGAGGCCGCCGTAATGGCATCCACGGCGTTGCCTCCCGTTTTGTAGACCTCGTAGCCAGTCCTCGTGGCCAGGTAGCTCTCGGAAGCTATGGCGAATCTGGTGCCTAGGTACACAACTCTTATAAATCATGGTAAAAAATGTTATGAGAACCCCCGGTTCCCCGCCCGCCAGACCAGCCCGCGTCTCGGGCTTGCGTGAAGGCGGAGCCGGTAGGGCCGACCGTACATCTTTAACACGGCTCAATTGTAGATGGCGGCTTCGTCGTCGTTGCGTAGGCGACCATGGTGACATGCGGAATCTCTGAGGTTATTCTTGCGGAAATTTTCTCCAACACGTCGTACGGAAGTTTCGCCCAGTCGGCGGTCATGGCGTCTTCGCTTTCCACAACCCTTACCGTTACGACGTAGCCTACTGCTCGTCTATCGCCTTTTACCCCTACCCATTTATCGTCACCTACTACGGCAAAAGCTTGCCACACCTTTCTCAAAAGACCGGCCTTTTCCAGCTCCTCCTCTACGATCTTCGTCGCTTTTCTCACTATTTCCAGTTTTTCTTTGGTAAACGGGCCTATTATCCGCACGGCGAGTCCAGGCCCCGGGAAGGGGTGTCGGTACACCACTTCGTCTGGCAGGCCAAGAGCCTTTGCGATTTTCCTCACTTCGTCTTTATAGAATTCGCGGAGCGGCTCCACTAAGCTTAGGCTGAACCAAGGCGGTAAGCCGCCTACGTTGTGATGGCTCTTTATCTTGTCGGCGCCCTTTACCGCCCCGCTTTCTATGACGTCCGGGTAAAGAGTGCCTTGGGCTAGATATCTGGCATTGGGGAATCGGGCGACGGCTTCTGCAAACACCTCGGCGAAGGTCTCTCCCACTATCCGCCGCTTCTCTTCGCAGTCCGACACGCCCTCGAGCCGTCTCAGGAAGCGCTCGCGGGCATCAATAACGTGAACCTTGACGCCGAGCGAGTTGAGCAACGCCGCCACTTGTTCGGGCTCGCCATCGCGGAAAAGCCCGTGGTCGATAAATATGGCATGCGCCCTCTCGCCGACGGCCATGTGCACTAAGACGGCAGTCACGGTGCTGTCCACACCTCCGCTTACTCCCACTATGACGTCTCCCTCGGTTGCTTTTCGCCTTATCTCTTCCACTATTCTGCCTATCTGATCCTCCGGTCTCCAGAAGTCATTTATCTTTGCCACTTTCCTAAGGAAGTTCTCGAGGAGGACTCCACCCTTTGCGGTGTGTGCGACCTCAGGGTGGAACTGCACGCCGTATATATGCCCCTTGCGCATGGCTGCCACGTATCCATTTTCGCTCATAGCCAACACCGAGAAGCCCGGCGGAGGCTGCGCCACGTAGTCTTCATGACTCATCCAAACCACCTCTTCGGCCTCCCAGCCGTCGAAAATAGGATCTTTCCCTACCAACCTTACCAACGTCTTGCCGTACTCTCCTTTACCGCGCCGCACTTCGCCGCCCAGCTTCTTGGCAATGAGTTGATGGCCGTAGCATATGCCTAAGATAGGCTTGCCCAACTGGAACACTTCATCTGGGATATCGGGAGCTACACTTTGGTACACAGAGCTCGGCCCCCCTGAAAGGATTATCGCCTTTACCTCGGGATTTTTGGCCGCCTTCTCCACGTCTTCAGGCTGGATAATCTCGGCGTATACACCCCTTTCACGTATCCTACGCGCAATGAGGTGGGCGTATTGCCCGCCAAAGTTTACCACAACTGCCTTCTCCACGATTTCGTTGCTCAACACACTTAAAAAATTATTCTATTGAAAGCACGTCTAGCTCAAGCACCTCTAAGTGGCTATTTAAAATTTCGGCAACGCTGGGCGTGGTTCTGCCACCGTCGCCATGTATAAACTCTTTTACGTACAAACCTCCTTGACATCTGACATACAGCTCAAACACGTGCGGCGAGATTAGACGCCATGTGAGCTCGTACACCATCCGCGTCCGTCTCTTTCGTGGATGAATTCTCTTTATCCGCCGTGGAGTAAACTGAGTTATGGTTTTCCCAGCTAGCTCCGCTATTTTCCCTAACTCGTCTCCAGTAAGGGGCCGTTCGGAGTATACAAGTGCGCGGTAAAGCTTGATGTCTACCTTCGCCTTTTCCTTAAGCCGTCTGACTTCGTCTCTTGTGGTAAAGCCAGTTGGGATAAAGATGATATCGTCGTCGACAAGCTTATGCAGAACGCCGTGGTAGCGTGCGGGCTTTTTCACCTCCACCACTACAGGTCTACCGAAGCCGAGCATTCTAACATCGCTATCCTCTCTACCGGCCGCGTGTATAACGTGCTCTGTGCCGCCGAAAATGTCGCGTATATAACTCAGCTTCTCAAGCAATGTAGTCTTCACAGAGCCAAACCGCTTGGCTTGTGCAACTCGCCGGCTGAGTTTTAAGTAACGTCCCTCAACCAGTAAGGGATTCCTTACTACGTCTACCTTACCAGTAAGGAGGTCTATTCTTACCACTACATTCGGACGAAGTTTATCAACACGTTTTCCAGTAAGCGATCTCAAAATCTCTTTACCGATGCGTCTGTTTATCTCATGTTTTA
>JAEMPK010000003.1 GCA_022759345.1 Pyrobaculum sp.
AGATTTGGTACGTCTGTTGTATCTGGTCTTCTAAAAACCACTCCAAGACGTAGTCCAGTCGGTTGGCGAGGTACAGGGCCTTTCTATACGCCTTGTCCCAGGAGGCGTGTTTCGTGACCAACACCCAGCCCTCACCTACCACCTTGTTCCTGGTTACGAGGACTCTTTCTTCCTTGGGGTTTAGGTAGACCCGGTACATGTACGTATACGTACACGGGTTTAAAACCCCCAGGTAATACGGCTTACAACTATCTTCTGAGTACGTTGACACTTTTGGCCTACCCTTGCCGCGCCTTCTCTATGTCAACTGCCTCATATATGATCTCGGCAAGAGCTCTGAAGCTAGGCGTCCCGAGATCCTTGGCGACGTGCGCAGCCATGGAGAGGAGGCCAACCTCCACGTAGCGTAGAAACTCCGTCCGCAACGCCTCTACATCGCCAAGCGTCAGCCACCTGGCCAAGGGCGGCTCCCCCCACTGTAGGAGGTAGTCATCGAGGAACACCTTGTATTTAAAGGCCGGCGCGGCGCCGGCCAAGTCCTGCGCCTTGTTTACGTTCAGAAGCCACGTGGGATCAGCCCCATGTTTCTCAACGGCCAGAAACTCGGTAGGCACCAGCCTAAACAAGTCATCAAGCCTGCTCCGCCTGTGTTGCGCCAACAGTCCCAACGCTTCCCTAGCGGCGGCGGGCTCCGCCTTAAATATGGCGGACTCCACCCTACCGTTGGGGAAGACCCACACCGAAAGAGGAGCCTCTGCGCGTAGCAACTCCCTAAACGCGGCGGGCCGTAGATAGGGGGCGTCGCAAGGCGCGAATATAAGCGTCTCGTCAAACAGCTGAACGGCGCTGTCCACCGCGGCGAGGGGACCTGAGAAGCGGGGGCTGTCCGCAACAACTTCCTCGCCCGGGTACAGATGTGCGTTTTGTCCCGCGGCGATGACGACTTTATCGACGACCTCCCTACCGGCCTCGATTACGTAGTCGATAAGCCGCCTCCCCCCGTGGACGTAGGTGCACTTGTCCCTGCCGAACCTGCTGGACCTGCCCCCCGCAAACACCACCAACACAACCACGCACGCCAGCAGGCCCATTCATAAAAACCTGTGGTTGCGAGATTCTATGAGGTGGGTTTTTGTGCTGGTGCTTGCGGCCTTTCTGCTGGCCCAGCCCATAAACGTCGTCTTTATCCTGCACAACCACCAGCCCTGGTACATCGACTTAGACAGAGGCGAGCTCGTGTTGCCCTGGGTGCGGATGCACGCGGTGGGCAACTACCTCAAGGTGCCCCTCCTCATAAACCAAAGCGGGGTTCCCGTGGCGTTTACGCTCTCTGGGAGCTTAATAGAGCAACTCAACTGGTACGCCAACGGCACCTACACAGACCTGCGGTTCAAGATTTCACAGAAAATCGCAGAGGGGATGCCCCTCACTGCCGAGGAGAAATACGCCATGCTCTCCGTGCCGGGGGGCTTCTTCGACATAAACTGGCAGAACATAGTATACAGACACCCGAGATACACGGTGTTGCTCGGGATGAGAAACGACGCCTTTAGCAAGTGCCCCCCTGGCAACGTCACCTGCGTGGTTTCGAGATTCAGCGACCAGGACTTCGTAGATTTAGCCGCACTCTTCAACCTGCTCTGGATTGATCCATACATAGCGAGGCAGTACCCCGACATCTGGGCCATGAGAAACAAGACGTCTTACACCCGCGACGACCTCAAGAGAATTCTCGAGGTCCATATAGACCTCATAAAGAAGGTGCTCCCGCTTTATAAGAGCCTGGCGCAACGAGGGGCCGTAGAGCTGGTTCCAGTGCCGTATTCCCACCCACTTATGCCGCTTCTAGCAGACATGGGCGCGCTTGACGACTTGAGACTCCACATAAATCTCTCCAACGGCCTCTTTCGGCGTTACCTCGGCGTGAGGCCTACGGGGGTGTGGCCGCCTGAGCAAGCGGTCAACGACGAGGTGCTTAGACTGTTCGCAGAGGCGGGGTACAGCTGGACGGTTACTGACGAAGACGTGTTGAGAGCCACTATGCCAGACGCCAGCCACTTCAAGCTTTACTACGCCGACTACGGCGGCCGCCGCCTCTACGTCTTCTTCAGAGACAAGACGCTGTCGGACAACCTCGGCTTTAGATACTCCTCCATGAAGCCCGAAGAAGCCCTAGCAGACTTCGTCAACTACCTCAGAAAGGTCCCCCGAGATAGATGTTCCGTGGTCGTGGTGGCGTTAGATGGGGAAAACCCCTGGGAGAACTACCCCAACTTCGGCGACGACTTCTTAACCGTCTTCTTCCGAGGCTTGGCGGAGTTGGAGAAAAACGGCACGGTAAAGATATGGAAACCCAGCGAGTTTGTAAATGAGTGTAAAGACGAAGCAACCCCTCTGCCGCTTAGAGAGTATAAATACTTCAACCTCACGGTGGACATATCTTTTTACAACTCCATAAGAGATCTGCCCACCCGCGTGGTGAAGGGCAGGATTGCGGAGGGCACGTGGTCCGCCGGGGGGAGCCTCGCCACGTGGATAGGCGATGTGGATGAAAACGTGTGGTGGATGTGGCTAAAGAAGGCCAGGGAAGACGTGGGCATAGACAGGGGATGGGACGTCCTCTTCCCGCTACTCATCGCGGAGGCCAGCGACTGGCCGTTTTGGTACGGCAACGACATGGGGTCGCCCCAGACCTTCGACCCAGTCGCCAAGTCCGCCCTCATTGCGTACTACAGACGGGCCGGTCTCCAGCCACCCGCCTACCTGCTCTCGTCGGCGTACCCCGGGGGGACCCCCCGCGAGGTGGTTAAAAAAGGCGACGGCAACGTGACCACCTACGACGGGCCCGCCGTGTATGCAAACACGACACATATATGGGCCCGGGGAGGGAGATGTGGAGTTGTCTACGTCTCCAACCCGGCCCTCCCCAGGTCGCCGTATATGTTCAGAGGAGCTGTGCAAGGGCTCCGCGGAGAGAGGCTCAACATATTCGCCGACATGGCAATAGACAGCTGTACAGGGACAGTCTACCTCTCCGACGGCGGCAGGTTCTACCCAGTGGGCAACGTGGCTAAGCTGAGCTTTGTGGGGGCCCAGCCGGGCGGCATGCTCTACGTCGAGTTCAACGGCTTGGTCTACGCCCTCGGCATACCCGAGGCCGCCGCGGGCCAACAGTTGCTGCTGGAGGTCTCGGACCCCTCCGGCGACGACTTTGGCCCCGGGAAGTATCAATATCCCAAAAACCCCGTCTTCAAGCCAGGCGTGTTCGACCTCCTCGGCTTTGCCCTGTACGACCTAGGCGATAGGCTTAGGTTTGTGTTCAAGGTACGCGAGCTCGGCGGAAATCCGTGGGGAGGCCCAGCCGGCTTCTCGCTTCAGTTTTTCCACGTCTACATCAACAGAGGTGCCGGTGTTAGAAACGACACGCTTGGCCTCAGAGTGGCGCTCTGCAGAGAGGCGGCGTGGGACGTGGCCTTGTTGATAGGCCCCGGCTGGAGCGGCGGCAACAGGATCGTATACAGCGACGGGACGTACATAGACGACGCCATGGCCATAAGGACAGGCCCCAACAACACAGTAATCGCCGACGTCCCCAAGAGATACGTGGGCAACTTCGACAGAAGCTGGAAGCTCACCGTCTTCTTAACATCTTGGGACGGCTACGGCCCCGACAACATCAGAAACTTCGGCGTGATGGCCGACGAGTGGACCGTAGGCGGCGCGGACCCCGTCGCCGTGTTAGCGGGAGTGGCGCCCAGAGTCTTCGATCTGCTGGCCCCGACCGCGGAGGCCCAGACGAAGGCCCTCACGACGTATCAAGTCTCCAGACTGCCCAACGGAACATACGTGGGTAAGCCCGCCGTAGTGTGTCTATACACATCGGCGGAGAAGCCGCCACAGATACAAACCACTACGGTCACAGTAACCACCACCTACACAACGACGATACGCGAAACAGCTACAGTAACAGCCACAACGCCGGTAACCACTACGTATCAAGTCACAACAACCGTGAAAGAAACCGCCACGGACTGGACCGCCACAGCCGCCGCCGCGGCGCTCGCCCTAATAGCCGGACTGGCGGCAGGCATATTAGCAAGGCGGCAGAATCTATAAAAACTAAATACATATTTTTAGATCATGAGTAAAAACCCCTAATTGGAATACTTGCAGTAGTTATAATTATCAT
>JAEMPK010000045.1 GCA_022759345.1 Pyrobaculum sp.
GCCGACGAGGTGAATATCGTCACGACTGCGCCTCCGTGATGTCTGGCGCATCCCTCAGGGACGTAGGTGTGCCCTCTCACAACAGCCGAGGTCCCGTGGGTTTTGTGGAAGGCTTGGGTTATCTTCCGGCCGAAGAGCCAGGCGCCGGGCCCCCTGGGGCTGGGCGCGTAGTCTTCGCAGTTGCAGGGGTCGTTCCAAAGCGTCTGGAATAACGTGGAGTCGGAGGGCAGAGTCAAGTCTCCGGAGGCGTTTTTTATGTCCTCCAGCGTCGCCGGCGTCATGTCGTCTTTCAGCGGTATCCCGCCGTGTAGTGCGACGAATTTGCCATTCACCACGGCGGCTACGGGAAGCTTAGCGAAGGTCTTTTCAAACTCTCTATAGACCACGCCGCATTTCCCCCTCCCCACCTTCTCGCACAGCTCGTCGAGGAAGCCGCCATCGATGTTCATCATCGGAGACTCGTGGTTGCCGCGTAGCGGCAGGGCCTTCCCCTCGACGAAGAGGCGGAAGACTTCGGTCACCACCTCAAGCCCCTCGTCCCCCCTGTCTACGTAGTCGCCGAGAAACAGATAGGGCCCTTCCCACTCCTTCAATAGTTGTTGCAACGTCTTGTAGTCGCCGTGCAGGTCGCCCACCGCCACGTAGCGGCCCTCCAGAGTCGCCACAAGGCCGGGCGTCCTCTCCCGGACCTTGGCCAGCAGGTCCGTCAGCTGTTCTACCGACGCCACAGCCTCGCGGCGTTGTTCTCCACGACCTCCACCACGTATTCCTGCGTTGTCTCCCAAAGCTCGGCGAGCTTCTCCACGGTCTTCCGTATGGCAGGAGGCGCCAGCCTCATGCCTCTGTACTCATACGGCCCGTCGCTCTCCACGAGCACAATGCGGCGGTCAGCCGCCTTGGCCACCTCTTGGTGTTTCTTCTGTATGACTACGGCGGGGTTTATGGAGACGTAGTAGCCCAAGTCTCTAATCGTCTCCAGAAGCTCCAGCGGGCCGGTATACCAGTGTATAAGCGCCCTGTCTACGTCGGCTTTCCGAAGCTCCTCAACAACGTCCACCCAGGCGTCGGGGGCGTGGACGTTCACCACTAAGTCCAGCTCCCTGGCGGTTTTCAGAAAGATGCGGAAGTACTCCCTCTGTTTGTCGAAGCTGTGGGGGACGAACCTCTTGTCCAGCCCCACCTCCCCTATGCACTGCGCCTCGGAGCGTTCGATCAGATGCAAAACGGCCTCGAGGTCGCCTGGCTGCGCCTTCTCTACCTGCCAGGGGTGGATGCCTAGGCACTTGACGGCGGCCTCCAGCTCTAGGGTCTTGCGAGATGACTGGAGGTCGTCTGAGACGCAGACGAGGCTCCACTCCTTCACGTAGCCCTCCAGCTCCTCCCGGGGGAACTCGTGGCAGTGGATGTGGTTGTCGTACACGGATAAATTCGACTGGTATATATTTTTCAGCAGGTCCTTGCGTAGACGTAAGTGGTGTAGAGCTTAGGCGTCCCGCCGTAGGGCCCGGGCTCTCCGCGCGACACGGCGTTGATGGGCCTCCCCTCTAGGTCTTTTCCCACGCCGAGGTATATCGCCACTCCGCGGGGCACCTCCGGGTCGGCCACAGCCCTCAGCTTGACCTCGCCATATTCGTTCCACAGCACGACGCAGTCGCCGACGTAGTCGCTGGGGTTCATACGCACCAGCGGCGGCGGCTCGCCGTAGACGTCGCGGAACTGGCTGTTGGTGTAGAGCGGATTCGGGGGGAAGGTGAGCACGAGGCGGTCTCTGGGGGGCGGCTCGTAGCGGGGGAGCGGCGGCAGTCCCCGCCTCGCCGCAGTTTCGCTGTAGAACTCAACTCTCCCAGTGGCTGTGGGGTACGTGTAGTAGTTGGGCGGCTTCAGCCTCACCACTCCGCGTTCCTTGAGCTCCTCAAGTGTGACCCCGGCGCCTCTTATAGCCACGTCCACCGCCTCCCAGGGGTCTTCCCGCATCAGCTGGTGGTCCGCGACGCCGAGCATCTCGGCGAGTCTCCTCATTACCAGAGTTTCGCGGATCGCCTCGCCGGGGGGCTGAGCCGCGGCGGGGTTGTAGACTAGGTAGTTGTGCCAGTAGCTGTACACCACGTCGTCTTTCTCAAGATAGAGGGGGGCCGGCAGGACTATGTGAGCCGCCTCGGCCGTTTCGTCCATAAACGGCGTGTGGACTGCAAGCGTTATGTCTCCTCTCTCAGCCGCGGCCGCAATCCTGTCTCCCTGGGGCAAGGTGAGCACCGGGTTGGCGTTCCACACGTAAACCACGTCGAACTCGGAGATCCTGGCCCCCACCAGGCCCATGGGCACCACCTTGCTGGGCTTCGCCACGTGGAGGCCGCGGAGGTAGGCGAAGTTTATGCCCCAGGCGCCTGAGTTGGAGTAGAAAAACCCGGCGGGGTCCCCCAGCAACGCGTGTATAAGCGATATGGCGCGGGCGGCGTCGCCGCCGTTTTCAGTGCGGCCTATGGCGAAGCCTATCACGGTGATGGGGCGCCGTAGGTAGAACTCGACAAGTTTGTAAAAGACGGTGCGGGGGACGCCGGTCTCCGCCTCTACGTACTCCGGCGTGAATTTGTCGACGTATTCCACGAACTTGTCGAAGCCGTAGGTGTACCTCTCGACGAACTCGGCGTCGTAGGACTTGCGCTGTATTATCTCCCGCGAGATGCCTAGGGCGAGGACCACGTCGGTGCCGGGTCTCACCACCACGGGGAGGTCAGCGGACTTCATGGTCTTTGTCCACACCACGTCCACCGCGGCCACCGGGTTTTTCGCCCTCTTAGCCAGCGCCCAGCCGTGGATGAAAGATGTGGCCGCGTCGAGGGCCCAGAAGACCACCGGCCTCTTCGACAGCTCCTCCGGCATGGCGCCGTAGGACCTGCCCCAGTGTAGCTTAATGGCCTCGTGGCCCTCGGAGCTACATATCGAATAGTCCGTGGCGGCGGTGCCCAGAAGGTTGAAGAGCCTAGCGGGGAAGTACCAGGTGAGGAGACCTTGGTTCCCGTCGTAGTCTATGTGGATGATGCGGGAGGGGTCCGCCGCCTTCAACCTAGCCGAGAGCTCCTCCAAAGCCCTCTCCCAAGACACCTCTAGAGTCTGCCTCTCCCCCCTAAGCAACGGCCTTTTGACTCTTCTGGGCGAGTTGAGCCGCTTGACGTCGGCGGCGCCTCGGGCGCACGTGAAGCCGAGGGTTGGGAAGTCCCCGATGGGGAGAAGTCTCGCCAGCCTCCCTCCCTCGTAGATAGGCCTAAAGATGCAGGTGTCGTAGCAGTCGCGTGTACACGCGAGAAACATGGACCACTCTGTTGCCCGTTTAAAAGGCCGTGCGTCTATGTAACCTCCTCAGAAACTGCCGGAGGCGCTCCGACCTGGGGTTGTAGAGTATCTCGGGAGGCCCCTCCTCTACTATCTTTCCCCCCTCGAAGAAGAGCACCCGGTCTGCCACGTCTTCTGCGAAGTCTACTTCGTGGGTGACTATGAGCATGGTGGTGCCGCCGCGGGCTATCTCCTCAAGCACACGCAGAACCTCGTCGACGAGCTCCGGGTCGAGGGCTGAGGTAGGCTCGTCCAACATCAAAATCTTCGGCCTTATGGCCAACGCCCTGGCTATTGCTACTCTTTGTTGCTGGCCGCCGGAAAGCTGAAGCGGATAGGCGTTGGCCTTCTCCAGTAGCCCCACCATCTGCAACGCCTCCCTGGCCCTCTCCACGGCTTCGTCGCGGGGTATGCCGTGTACCTTGACGAGGGGGAGGACTATGTTGTCTATGACCTTGAGGTGTGGGAACAGGTTGTAGCTTTGGAATACGAACCCCACCTTCTTCCGCACCTCCCTCACCGTGTCGTGTTTAACCTCAACGCCGTCTATCACGATGCGTCCCCGCCTCGGCTTCACCAGCCAGATCAACGACCTCAAGAAGGTGGATTTTCCCGAACCAGAGGGTCCCATTATGACTATCTTCTCCCCCTGGTGGACGTCAAGGCTTACCCCCTTCACCACCTCTAGGTTTCCGTAGGCCACCTCCAAGTCGCGTACAGACACTATGGCCGACATGGCCTATATTATGCCTCTTCTTAAATATCCAGGTATGGCGTATTTGTGCTCTATGTAGTGGCTGAGCTTTACCATGGCGTAGCAAAGCACGAAGTAAACCGTGG
>JAEMPK010000011.1 GCA_022759345.1 Pyrobaculum sp.
AGAGGCTTTGGATATTCGACGTGTGGCATACGCTGGGGCACACGCCTGGCTCTATGTCTTTGGTGGTTGACGGCGCTGTGTTTACCGGAGACACGCTTTTCTACCGCTCGGTGGGGAGAACAGACCTCCCGCTGGGTACCTGGGATCTACTTGTGCGGTCTGTATGCAGGCTTTATGGCCTCCCGTGGAGCTACGTCGTGTACCCCGGACACGGACTTGAGACCTATATTGGGGCGGAGGCCGTCGGCAACCCATTTATAAATTCCGACATTTGCAAAAAAGAGACAACCATAACTCATATTAACGCGACACATAACTTTTTTGATGTATGCCGCAGCTAGAGCCAAGCTGATGCAGTACCCCCCGCCGCCCGTCCTCAGCCCTCAGCTCATCACCATGGTCTCGATCATCTCCACCAGACTCTACGGCTTCTTTGACTTAGGCGCCTACATAGCCCGCCTCGTCGAGGCCGGCGTCCAGAGATACGGCGAGCGGCTGGACCCCTGCTGGCTGTACATAGTCCTCCCCAACGGCTATAAACACTTCGCCTACTTCGCACGGGAGACGCCCGAAGAGGCGGCCGAGTACAGTTCTCTCTACCCAGACCCCTACCTTGGCGCCTTATTCACGGCGGCTTCGGGGAGACGAGCAGTCTTTAGGCCGATAGGCGAGAAGTACCTAGACGGCCTCTTTGAGACCCTCGCGCAGAGCGAGGGCTGGAACATCCACATCTCCAACTACGTCGAGTATGAACTACATCCAACTCAACACGCGGTCACCAGCGAATGTATCGTAGAGCGGCTGAAGACCATACTCCCGAAGGAGGCCACATATGAGAAGGATGCGTTGTTGACTGTGCTGGTCCCCACCATGCCGCAAGCCCTTCTGACAGACCCCCAGCTGATGAAGCTAATAGCGCTGGGCTTGATGGAGTACCGAGAAACCACCATAGTCCCCACACAGTTGTTAGTTTCTCTTCTCGGAATTTTGTTTTAAAACTCCTCGTCTTGAGCCGCCGTGAGGGTGGTTGTGCTGGGCGGCGGACTTGCTGGCGTCTTTACGGGATACTTCCTCAGAGAGGCCGGCTTCAAGGTGGTGGGCGTAGGTGGCGAGCTTGCCTACCCGTTGACGTCGCTGGTCCTAACTCTCTCTATGCCGTTTAGAGAGGACGTGGAGCTGGCCCGCAGAAGCTTAGAGATATACCGAAGATTCGTAGAGCCGAAAGAGGTCACCTCTGTCGATATACTGCCTAGGTTGGTCGATTTGTCAAGACTCGAAACGCCGCACGAAGTGACGGATAGAGTAAAGGGCTTGCGGCTCTCCTCCGACGAGATGGCCGTGATAACCCGCGACTACTTAATACCTGTGAGAAGAGTTGTGACACATCTCCGTAGAGAGCTGGGCTTCACCGACTCCTACGGCTTTCTGAAGGTAAAAGACGGGAAGGCGTTTGTGGTGGCAGACGGCCGGAGGATAGAAGGCGACGTCGTCGTGTTGGCGGCCGGCCACAGGAATAGAATGCTGGCGAGAGAAGCCGGCATAGATCTGCCTCTAGAGCCGTATGAATGCTACGCAGTTTTGTATATAGCCGGGAGACGGATGTGGAGATACAGCGTTGGGGACTACGTGTTGGGGTGGTATGGGAGGCCGGCGGCACCTCCTCTCTACGTTGCCGGAGATGGATGTGGACGCTACGGCCAGGGGCCGCCGCCGAATTATGTAAAGCGACTTACAGCTCTGTTGAGGCAACGGGGGGCGCGCGTCTTTCCGCTCTACTTAAAAATCGGCTACTGCGAGGTGGGGCCGCACGGCGGCCCGCTGTACGGGAGGCACCCGGCCGCGGAGAATCTCTACGTAATCGGCGGTTTTAACGGCTATGGAAGCATGGTGGGGCCTGCCCTCGCCGAGCGTCTGGCGCGGCTGATAGGCGGCAACGGCGTCGAGGATGTATATAGACTCGAGAGACACTTCGACGTGGCTTCTTTTAATCCCTGTGAGGTGGCTGAACGACACGACTGGGGCGCCGTTCTACTTCGCAACGTTTAAAAACTGTAACTCGCACATCGGTGTGGTGAGAGAAAAAGAGAAGATGGTGCTCATATCCTTTCATCTACCCAAGTCCTACGTCGATGTGATAGACGAGCTTGTGAGGCGGGGGGTATACCCCAGCAGAAGCGAGGCTATTAGAGCTGCTCTTAGAGAGCTGGTGAATAAGTATAAACTAGACGGCGTCTAGGCTTATAGCCTCCCAGCATCCACGTGCTGATGGATGGATACGCCTCGGCTCTAGCGGCTACTCTTGCATTTTCCCTAAACGCGCCGTTGGCGTACGCAGCGGCTAAGAGGGGCGTGAGTTCCACGGCTCTGGTGGGGCTACGTAACGCGGTCGCCTTGACGTTGCTACTCCCCTTTGCAGACTTTAGAATCTCCCACTCGGCCCTCCTCGCAGTTTTGGCATCTGCATTGCTCGGACCCGGCCTCGGCGACTACGCCTATTTCAAGGCTATGCAACAGGGCGGGGTGGCCACGGCAGTGACGTTAGGTTATACGTACATATTCACAGCGCAGTTCTTCTCGATAACGATGGGGCTGGAGGGCTTTAAGATCTCTGCAGCAGTGGGGGCCGGCTTGGCGTTTCTCGGCATAATGATAGCTCTCGGCGGGAGGCCTAAAGGGCCCGGCGTGTTATACGGCGCAGTTGCGTCGCTTGCGTGGGGTCTTGCCTCGGCGTTGTTGGGAGTTGCCACCAAAGAGGCGACGCCGTACACCATCGCAGCGGTAAGATCCGCAGTTCTTGCACCGCTTTTCTTCGCCCTCCCAGACGGGCGGAGGATCTCTGCATCAGGCCTGCCCTACGCCGTGTTGTCAGGCGTGGTGGGACTTGCCTTTGGTTCTCTAGCTTTTATATACGCCATTTCGCAGATAAAAGTCTCAGCAACGGTGGTCGCCACATCTCTTACGCCTATACTCTCACAAATATTAGACAAGGCAATAAACAAGAGCCCCCTCTCTACAAAACATATATTAGGCGCGTCGCTGGTGGCTCTGGGTATAGTAACCACTGTGATGAATAATTAGACACCAGAAAAATGAAGAACTGACGACGGGCTGACTATTTCTTCAACTCGGCAAGCTTCTTGTTTATCTCGTCTAGAAGCTGCTCTCTGCTTTTCCCCTCGGTGGGTATGCCCAGAGACTTAGCCATTTCAATAATCTTCTGGTCAACTTCCTCCTTCTTCTCAACCTTTTTGGTCTCTTCCTCCGCCGCGCCCGACGCGGCCTTCCTAAACTCGCGAATGGCCTCACCCATTCCTCTGGCCAACGAGGGAAGTTTAGAAGGCCCCCAGATGAGGATTATCACAATCGCTATTAGTATCACCAACCACTCCTGGCCTGCAAGGATGAGGTACATAGGTATTGGTGACTGTGGCTATATTAACTTTACGCCTCAAACTTTTATACCGGGGTCTTGGAGTTGGTGTGGAGTCTAAGCCGCCCCGCGACAGAGAGATGCCTCTTTGGGAGCACTTGGCCGAACTGGGGAAGCGGCTTAAGCGCGTCCTCATAGCCTTCGTCGTGGTTTTCATCATCATGTGGATGCCGGCTCCCAACATCGAGTCAGGAGGTCTGCTCAACGTTCTTCAATCTTTCTTCGTCACCGGCGAGTACAACCCCTTTGCCTACTGGGTCTTCATGCAGTCTATAAAGCCGTTGCTTCACAGCCTCAACGCGACGGGGGGCATACGACTCGTCTTAATAGGCGGCGAGGTGTGGAACCCTCTTTCGGCGGTTATGTACGCCGCGTTGTACCTATCCGCGTTGGTGGTGTTCCCCTACTTCGTCTACGAGCTCTGGCTCTACGTACAGCCTGCTCTTTATCCGCACGAAGAGAAGGCTGTGAAGAAGTATCTCTGGGTGGGGCTTTTGTTGTTCTACGCCGGCAACCTATTCGGCGTATTGATCGTCTACCCGACGCTTATTAGGTTCGTGGCGGGTCTCGCCGAGATGCTAAGGGTAGAGCAACTCTTCAGCGTCTCGTCGGTGGTGAGCACGTGGATACAGATAGGCTTCTGGACCGGCGTAATCTTTGAGACGCCTATTGTGATGTCTGTCTTGTCCGAAATCTGTCTACTCAACCCATGGAGCCTGGCGG
>JAEMPK010000152.1 GCA_022759345.1 Pyrobaculum sp.
TGTAGCAACGCCGCCTGTGCGTAGGGGTTTAGCCTATTGAGTTCGTCCATTATGAGCACGGTGCCGTGTGCCATGACCAGCGGCCCCGGTATGTATGAGAGAGGGTGGTCTAAACCCGCCTGTAGAGCAACGGCGACGTCTATGTCGCCAGTTAAATCGACGGCTGTCATGTGGGAATGACAAGCGACCTCTATGTAGGGAGGATCCCCCAAGGCGAGTAGCTCGGCCACTGCCTCAGCCAAAGTGGTCTTCCCAAGCCCCACCGTGCCTACGAGAACTACGGGACGCCCAATCATCAAACCGCTTAAGACGTCTAGCACCACATCGTCAAGACCTCTCAACACGCGGTTTATCCTGGCTTTGACCTCACTAATCCCCATTTGTTTGATTCTACTTCTCACAAGTTGGGGCACGTCGATCGGCTGTCTCTGTAGAAGCTCAGATAGCTTCACAACCTCATACGTCTCACTATTTTAAATATAAAGAGACGGGACAGTTAAAAAACGGGTCTGTTGCCCCTTGACGTGACTATTCGCGTGCTTAAGGCAGGCGACATCTACAGAATCGAGGGGCCCGCTAAGGTTGTGGTGAGGAGGGGTCAGATCTACGCCACCGGCGTGACGTACACAGAGGGTCAAGTCTTTACCGTATTGAGGGCGCGGCGGCTGGCCATAAAGGCTGTATCAGACGCGGAGGTGGAGTTCGTCTTGGGTCCCGGCGCCCTTTTGGAAAAGGCGGCGCCTGGCGAAGAGATAATAGATGAATGGGAGCGCCACCTCTCCGCCCTAGACCCCCGAGGCGTGGTGTTGATACTCGGCATGATGGACGTGGGGAAGTCCACCGTGGCGGCGATGTTGGGAAACAAGGCGTTGGCGAAGGGCTACAAAGTGGCTATTATCGATGCCGATGTGGGGCAGAACGACTTAGGGCCGCCGACCACCATATCTTTGGCTAGACCCACGCGGTACGTGACCCACCTCAGACAGCTCGTTGCCGAGAAGAGCATATTCCTCCAGGCCACTAGTCTAGAGAGGATCTGGCCGAGGGCCGTGGAGAAGATAACTGTAGCTACGGAATATGCGAAGAATAGGTGGAAGGTAGACACAGTAATTGTGAACACAGACGGCTGGGTGTTAGACGAGGAGGCCGTAGTTTTTAAACGTCAGCTAATAGAGAGAATAAAGCCTACGGTTATAGTGGCTATACAAGTGGAGAACGAACTTGCGCCCATACTCAACGGCTATGGCAACGTCATCGTCCTGCCTCCGCCTCCATATGCAAAGAAACGAACAAGAGAAGACCGGAAGATACATAGAGAGATGGGCTACGGCAGGTACATATTCCCGCCCATAGAGCTGGCGGTGTCTCTTGATAAAATCCCGTTTTGTAACTTGCCGTTGTTTCAAGGCGTTGAAATAAGCGGAGACATGAGAAGAATGCTTGCGAAGGCCATAGGCATGTCTATAATAAAGGCGTATCAGCAGGGGGCCCGGGTATATGCCGTAGTAAACAGCGACAGCTGGATGCTCAAAAAGGTCGGAGGCTTCCAAGTGGTGTGCATACCGCTCGATTTTGAAAAAGGTCTACTCGTCGGGCTGGAAGACAGGGAGGGCTTCTTGGTGGGCCTCGGCGTGTTGAAGAAACTATACCTTGATCGGCGTAGGGCCGTGATATATACATCTGCAGAGGTTGAGAAGAGGATCGGCGACGTGAGTTGCATAAGACTAGGGCTTGTCCGGCTCGACGACAGCTTCAATGAGGTGGAGAAGGTGCCCGGCCTACTGCGGGCGGAGCTCGCTTAAAGTATATAAAGACGGGCGGAGAAACGTACGAATGAGCGTAGCGGGCAGCGTCGGAGCGGTGACGAGCTCATCTCGCAGCGACTCCCTCATGCTACCTCTTGTAGATCCGCCAGAGTCCCAATAAACGTCATGTCGGGGAGGTAGACCTCAACGTTTTCTGTCTTCCACTCTATGTATTTAAGCAGGGTGCGTCCCTCCGAGGCCATTTGGGGAATTTCGCGCACGTCTACGCCGGTTATAAGGGGGTGCGATGCCGGCAGAACCACGATCTTAAGCTGTGCACGCCTTTTGCAAGGTTCGCCGTATAAAGCCCTGCACATCTTGGTCCTGGAGGTCCGTATCTTGAGCACTGCAGGCTCTTTCACGGCGTAGCCTATGTCATCTCTGATGACTACAGCCGGGTGTGTATGCCCCATGATCACCACGTCCGCCTTTTCCAGGTCTTGTTTCGCCGGCTTTACATGTCCGTGGATAAGCAGGAACCTGTCTACGAGGACGCCGCGGGTCGGCGCAACCTCAACGCCATCTATCCCACTGGCGATCTCCTGGAGAAGTGAGTCGTGATTGCCCGGGATGAGAAGCATGGGCACCTTCTTCGCCACAGTAGATAGGAAGGCCCTGACCTCCTCGGCGCTCTCCCGAGGCACCGGTAGCTCATGTTTGACGTCGCCCAGAATCACCACTGCAGTGACGTTATGTAGGTCAGCCAGCTCCAACACTCTCTCCACAAGTTTCCTTGTCTGGCTCATGGCGTTTACACCCTTGACCCTCCGTAGCTCTACTTCATACCCCACGTGCGTATCCGCTAGGAGCAGGAGCCTCTCCCTGCGTAGGCTCAACACAAGACCATGCACGCCACACCTACTACGTCTAAAATAAAATTTTGTTATAGTCTCATAGAGGCCTCTAGTGAAAACTAGAAGACACGTCTTTTCAAGTCTACTGCAGCCTTAGCCATCTCGAGAGTTGCGATAGACCTGACGCGGTACGGCGGCACGCCAATGCTCCTGTGAACAGCCATGCGTTCGTCGAAATGGACCACATACACTTTGCCTAGTCTGCTATACGCCCTCAGGAACTCCTTACCAGGCTTCTTAATAACTTTGTTAAACACGACGCCGAGCGCCTTGCCTCTGAGGACCGCGTGCAAGACCTCCACGGCGTGGAGAGTCTCGTAATCCTCGTCCACCACGTAGATCACTCCGCCGCACCTAAGCAGGGCCTTCAGGTGGGGCCTATCCGTGAGCTGAAAGGCCGGAAAGTCGACCAGTCTCACCTCGAAACTTTTTCCGTCGTCAAGAGGTCTGACAACGCCTGTGGAGAGGCCAAACACAGCCCGCCAGACGTAGGCGAGGATCTCGGCAAAGGTCGTCTTGCCTGTGCCGCCCTTGGCTCCGCTCGTTACGCAGATATCCACATTTCTATTCTCGCTTTATAGCCTCCGTTAGGTGCTATTAATCGCATCTTAAGATGTGGAGAAGGCGTATCTCCGCGGGGAAATCACGCTTGAGGAATACGTGAGGATGTACGACCTAAAACAGAGAAATCCTCTCCTCTATCTCATCCTTAGACTCCGCTATTTACTGTAGCAAAATTCCTTCGCCCTTTTTCTATCCCTAAGGCTTAGCCTGTACCCGTCTTCTCCGTCGCTGTAGTAGTTCTTCAGAGTTTCGACTACCTCGAACCCGGCGGCTTTGTAGAGCCTAAGCGCTGCCTCGTTGCTAACCCGAACCTCTAGGAAGACCTCTTGGACCTCTCCCCTGGCTAGTAGGTTAATTGCTGTGCACAACAAAGATTTACCTACGCCCCGCCGCCTGTATTGAGGATCTGTGGCGATAGATATAACGTGTGCGGCGCCCCCCTCTATACATGTAATGACGTAGCCTATAATTTTGCCATCGGCTACATATACATAAGAATAGTCATTACAATACGCGCAGAGGAACTTCAACAACTCTATGCTGTAGACATCATCAGGCTTAAAAGACTTCGTCTCAACTTCGTAAATCCCCTCCACATCTAACACCTGACATCTTCTAAGCACGAACCACGGCACGATGCAATTATTAAGCGTTGTCGGCCAAGCTTTTATTTTGACTACAGTAAATATATACAGCGTTACAGAGATGGATGTGTACGCCTTCGTCGACTTACCCTTCAGCCCCAGCGGCGTTACTCATCTAGTTAGGCGGCACAGGTCTGTGGGCTTTGAGCGAGAACTACAAGAAATTGCGGAGGTCTTGAAGGTGGCTAAGGAGGGCAACAACAACGTGTTGGCCGTTGTGGTGGCGCCCTACGGCTGGGGGAAAAGCGA
>JAEMPK010000024.1 GCA_022759345.1 Pyrobaculum sp.
TGTCTACATCGTCGACGTGGCTATCGACGAGAAGACCGCCGAGGAGGTGCGGAGGATGTTCCAGGGCTACGGGGGGAGGGTTGTGTATATAGACCACCACCCGCTCTCTGTAGATCTACCGGGGGTCGAGGTGGTGCACGAGGTGGGGAGCTCCGCCTCTGAGCTCACCTACCGCCACCTGGGGGGCAGGTTGCCGAGGCTCTACAGCAGGGTTGCGCTGTACGGCGCCATCGGGGACTACCTCGACCACACGGAGTGGGTGAAGGAGGCGCTGGAGGCTTGGGACAGGAGGATCATATACTTCGAGGCCGGCGTCCTCATGCAGGGGCTGGAGCGGGCGCGGAAAGACCACGAGTTTAAGCGGGCTGTGGTTGACCACCTGGCGGGGAACTCGCCGCCTTCGGCCATGGAGCGCCTCATGAAGCTCGCCGAGGAGCAGGCCAGGGTCAACGAGGCGTTGGTGGGCTGGGTGGCGAGAAACGCCTCTCTACATGGCGCGGTGGCTGTGGTTATCAACCCCCCAGGGCCGCTGGGGCTCGCCGCCAACTTGGCGAGGGGGCTGACTGGGGCTGAGGTGGGCGTGGCGGCTGAGGAGAGGGGCGACATATACGTGATGAGCCTCAGGTCGAGGAGGGTGGACCTGAACCAGTTCTTAAGGAGCTTCTCGAAGAGATACGGCGTGTCGGGCGGGGGACACCCCAACGCCGCCGGCGCGAGGATGCCGAAGCCCCTGCTTAAAACGCTGGTGGAGGAGCTCAACCGCCTGGCCGGAGGCCCCTAGCCCGAGACGTAGATGACACCGGAGGTGGGGGGCTTCGCCAGCTTCTTTATCTCCCTGGGCTCTGTAAGCCAGTCGATGACGTTGCGGAGGAACTGCCAGTTGTCTCCCTGGGTTATGAAATACGGCGTGAAGGACCTCACGGAGCCTATGAACAGGAAGTTGCCTACCTGCGCCGCCACTGTGTAGTTGCCCTCGCCGTAGCCGAAGACGTACCCCCTCACCACTAGGCGGCGCGGCGCGTTGGTGGCGACGGCCGAGGGGCTGAAGAGAACCAGCCTCGTGACGCCGCTGATCAGACTCCAGTTGCCCCGCGGCTCGACGGCGACGAACTGCCAGTTGCGGATGTAGGTGTCGCCGCCGGAGGTGAAGTTGTAGACGGCGCGGAGGCCCGACATGTTGAAATACATCAGCAACGGGTCGAAGGCGGCGAAGGCGGAGTAAGGCGCCACGTAGGAGGCCCCTGAGATCGTCACTATGGCGCTGGCCCTCATGTCGTAGAAGTAGGCCACCCTCACGCCGCGTGCCGTGGCGTTTACCACCGCGGCCACTGCGTCGCGGGAGAAGGGGGCGGTTGGGTTCACCACCACCAGCGCCGTGGCGTTGCCCAGCAGTGTGGTGAGCTGGTTCTCGCTGGAGGCCGCCACGAGGACGTAGCCCCTGGCGGCGAGCTCGGCCCTAAGCACCTCGACGAAGCTCCTCGGCACCATGTTGCCGTGGGCCATGTCCAACACGACGTAGGGCCTGTCTGTGGGAGAGGTGGGCAACGTGGCGTTTCTCCTCCCGTCTGTCCTGACGTCCAGCTGGAGGGCGGCTGGGTAGAGGTAAAACATGGGAAACGGCGTGGAGTTGAGCAGTTGCGACAGGGAGACGCGCCATGCGGCGCCGCTCTGGCGCGCAGAGACGTTCGCCACCTCGCCGATGTACACGACGGAGTACTCCTTCAAGCCCAGCTCCTTGGCCATGTCGGCCACGGCGTCAAACACGCCGCCGATTTTATCTATAAGCCCCATCTCCTTAGCCTGGTCCGCAGTGAAGACGGCCGCAGTTTCGAAGACTGCGGGGTCTGTCTTTATCCGGCCGGCGCGGCCCATGAGGACTGCCTCAACGAAGTTGAGCCTGACGCGTTCAATGTCGTTGTAGTAGTCCGTGAGGTCCATCCCGTAGTACTTGAAGGGGCCCGTGGTGTAGATGTAGTCGGGCATGTCGTAGAGATACTCCTCAGGCCACAACACTGCGATCACCCCGACGCTCCCCACCCAGCTGGAGGGCGTTGCGTATATCCTCTCGGCGGCCACCGCCACGTAGTAGGCCCCCGACGCCGCGAGGCCCGTCACCACGGCGTATTTCGTCTTGTTTATGCCCCGGAGCGCGGTGTACAGCGCCTCCGTGTCCGAGACGGTGCCTCCCGGCGAGTTTATGACAAGGACGAGGCCGGCCACGTCGCTCCTCTGCGCCAGCTTCGTGAGTGCAGACACCAGCTGGCCCACCTGTGGGCCCTGGAGGACGAAGTCCACAGGAACGAGCACGATCTTCGGCTTCTGGGGCTGCGGGGCCTCCGCGGCTGGCTTCGGCATGCACTGCGTAAGCGCTATGAAGAGCGCGGCGACGTTCAACGCAAGGGCCAGCGCCACGCCTATGGCGAGGTTCCTATCTGCCATGGAGTGTAGAAGAGGGGTCTATATATACCATTCCAGCGCTAGGCGCGCCGCTCCCAGTCGTCTCTAGGCGGCGAGAAGACGTCCACCACCACGGCGTCGGTAACGGCGACAGCCGAATGCTCGACGCCCGGCGGTACGTGCACCACGTCGCCGGCGGCGGCCGTGAACCTCCTGCCGCCCACCTCAAACTCCAGAAGCCCCTCCAGCACTATTGTGATCTGTTCCTGGGGGTGGCTGTGTCTCTGCACCACGCAACCAGCCTTCAGCCGGAACTGCGCCACCGTCAGCCTCTCCCCGGAGAAAAACCGCCTCTCGACGCAGTCGTTCAACTTCTCCCACTGCCAAGTCATAGACGCATAAGCTTCTCCCTCTCTGCCCGCGGCAAGACGCTTAAGTCTACGGAGCTAAGTATTACGTCGGCCGCCTCCACGGGGTCTCTATAGTAGAACCTCACGCCCGCCACGTCGACCGCCTTTAGAAGTCCCCCCTCCACCGCCTTGTCCAGCCGCCGCGCGGCTTCGTCAAGCGGCAGTCCTAGATGCACGGCGGCCTGAGCCGCCGTGAAGGCGCCGAACATCCGCACCATCTGAAGAACTTCGCGGAGAAACACAGAAACAGCTACATGGCTCTATATATGTTTTGTGGTTTTTATATACCTCGCAAATCACGGCCATGGACACTGCGTCTGTGCTCATGGAGGTGTTGAAGATCTACAGCCCCCCGCACGGCGAGGCTGAGCTGGCCAAGTGGCTACACGCCTTCCTGAAGAGCCACGTAGACGACGTCTGGATAGACGAGGCGGGGAACGTGCTGGCGGTGAAGGGCCGCGGGGCGCCGGTGGTGTGGCTCCACGCCCACATGGACACGGTGCCCGGCCCCCTCCCCGTGCGTTATGAAAACGGCGTCGTGTGGGGACGCGGCGCCGTGGACGACAAAGGCCCCCTGGTGGCGTACATGAAGGCGTTCCTAGAGGCGGAGCCCCGGGGCACGCTCGTCCTCGCCTTAGTCACCGCAGAGGAGGACGACAGCGCGGGGACGCAGGCCCTCCTCCAGGGCGGCCCCCCAAGGCCCAACCACGTCTACGTGGGGGAGCCCACCTCCCTCCACGTGGCCTACGCCTACCGAGGCGGAGCCAAGGTCTACATCGAGCTGGAGTCCCGGGGAGGACACGCCAGCTCCCCCATATACGGCAACATCGTAGAGGAGCTGTACGCCCTGTATCAAGAGGTGAAGAAAAGGCTGGGCCACGCGGAGCGGTACGACTCCTTCACCGTGACGCCGACCGTCGTGCAGTGCGGCGAGGCGCCTAACAAGGTGCCTACGAGGTGCGTTATGGTTCTTGACGTAAGGATACCCCCAGGCAAGACTTGCAAAGACCTCCTCTCGACGTTGCCGCCGCAGGCGAAGGCGAAGGGATGCACCGAACCCGCCGAGGCGCCGCCGACCAACCCCGCGGCCAGGGCCCTGACCCGCGCCCTCCTCAGGCTCGGGGTAGAGCCCAAATTAAGCAGAAAGTGGGGCACCGCCGACTTCAACCTATTGATTCAATTGACTAGAAACATAGCCGCCTTCGGCCCCGGCGACCCCGCCTAGCCCACACCGAAGACGAACACATAACCATCC
>JAEMPK010000130.1 GCA_022759345.1 Pyrobaculum sp.
GTTGCTCCGGTACCGGCTGGTGAGAACCGCCGTGGCGGTGGGGGTCCTTAGCGCGTTGGTTGAGGGCGGGGCCGCCGTCGTCTCCGGCGTCGCGACGTCTGGTCTGCCCTCCGTGTTGGGGCTCACCATGGGGGTGGCCGGCGGCGAGATGCTCTACGTGACCGTGGCGGAGCTGTACCCAGACATCTACGCCGGGGGGCGTGTCACACCTTCGGCTTCATAACGGGGGTCCCCCTCATGTTGTAGAGACGGCGTTTAGCCCCTCTTGAAGAGGCGGTCAAGGAGGCCTTTCTTCTGTTCCCCGTCTTTCTTCTGCTCTTCGCCCGCCGGCTTCTCCCACATGGGCGGAGAGGCCTCAGCTATGCCCTTCAGGATCTTGTTCCTCTCGTCTACAGCCGCGTCGAGGCTCTGGAGCGCCGCGAGGATCTGCCTAAGGGCGTCGGCCCACTCCGCCGTGCCCGGCTTGAGGGCCTTGAGGGAGGCCACCGCGTCCGCCACCTTCTTGGCCGCCTCCACCAGAGCCAGGTCGTGTCTGTAGACCTGCTCCAGCGCCGCCTCGTCCACCTTCACCAGGTCGAAGAAGCCGGAGTAGCCGTGCGGCGCCTTGTCTATCTTCTGCGTCACCCTGTCCAGCGCCGCCTTCACCGAGTCCCAGAGAAACCTCGCGTCGGGGTTCGCCGCGACGGCCCTCGCGTCTGTGGGGCTGAGCACCAGCTGGGCGGCCGCCGAGGACAAGATGGAGGCGATGTGCCTCCTGAGGAGGGCGTCTGTCTCCCTCCGCACCTCCTTCTCCTTGTACCCCGCGTAGCCGGGGATGTAGGAGGCGATCCTCTCGAGGAGGTTCTTCTCAAAACTCATGCTTCCTAGACTCCCTCCGTTTTTAAGGATTATTGCACATAGGGCTTATACACCGCGGGTATCTCCTTGGAGAGCCATCGGAGGAACTTCTCCACCTCGGCGACTGTGGCGTAGCCGACCCCCAGCCTCTCAGCAAGCTCCTTGTCGTCGACTATGATGACGAACTTCCCCTCTATGTAGCTCCTTACGTCTGCCACGTGCTCCACGCCGGGGCACCTAGAGAGCGAAGCCACGACGAAGCCCCACTCGGCGAGAGCCATAAGGTGGGGAGGGGGGCAGTCCCTGAAGATGAAGACCACGGAAGAAGACATAAATTATATAATAATCACTTCCTTTTAAGTATAGATGCTATATAGAGCGCCATTTCCGCCACCTCCTCCTCGAAACGCGGCTCCGGCGCGAAGCCGAGGAGCCTCCTCATCTTCTCGCAACTGAAGGCCTTGTCTAGAAACGGCATGTGCTTCTTGAGGTCCTTGGGCGCCGCCGCCTTGAGGAGGGCCTTGGGGACCGGCACCGGGAGCGCCCGGGCCCCCAGCGCCTTGGCGATGGCCTTGACGAAGTCCGACAGCGGCCTCGGCTGGCACTCCGTCGCGAAGAAGTACTCCCGAGACAGCGACAAGGCGGCGCGGACGGCCCTCCCAAGCTCCTTTACAGATATGGCTGACACCTTCGCCCCCACCATGGGCGCAAAGCCGCGGGTCACCATCTTCGTCAAGGCGACCCACTCCGGGTGGTTGTTGAACCTGCCGTAGACCAGCGTGGGCCTTACGATGACCCAGTCGTCGAAACACCTCGCCACGGTCTCCTCGCCGGCTGCCTTAGACCTGTCGAAGTCTGAGGCGGGCTGTATGCCCTCGAGGTGCCGGGGCTCCTCCGTGATGACGTCGCCCACCGGCCCGCGGACAGTCGCGGCGGAGAAGTGGATCACCTTGCCCCGCCACCCGAGGCCCCTCGCCGCCTCGCAGAGGCGCCGGGGGAACTCGGCGTTTGCCTCCCAAAGCGTCTGGGGGTCGCCGAAGTACTCCCCCACCAAGTTGATCACGACGTCAGGCCTAGAGGCCTTCAGCGCCTCCCCGGGCTCTCTGTACTCCAGCAACGACGCGTACCGGGACGCGAAGTCGGCGAGGTCGCGTTTCTTCTCCCTGGCGCCGGGCCTGTGTGCGACGTAGAGCTCGTGGCCCGAGAGGGCCTCGGCTAGGTTTACCCCTATGAACCCGAGCCCGCCGAACAGGAGGATCCTCACGGAGAGCCGGCGAAAAGAATTTTTAACGGTTCCCACGTACTTCCGTGAGGCTTCTCCTGGCGGTTATCCTCCTCGCGGCGGTGGCGGCGGCCCTTGAGGTGAGGGATTGGAACGACAGGCCTCTGGGGTACGGCACCGTGGCTGTCTACGACGAGGAGGGTCGCCTCGTGGCTCTCAGCTACGTGGTTAGAGGCGACCTACTCTACGGCGTGCCCTGGAGGGGCGGCTTCACCCTGCGGGTGGCCTGGGGCGTCGCGTCGCTTGAGGAGGTCGCGTCGGGCCGGGTGATCTGGGTGTACGACAGCGCCGTGTCCCGCGACGTCGTTGAGCTGGGAGCCCCCACAAGCGGGAAGATAAGAACGTGGGTATACCCAATTACAATCACCATAAGAGAGAAAGACGGCAAACCTCTCGCCGGCTGCTACGTCCGCGTAGTAGACGCCATGACGGGGGGCAGGTGGCTCCAGCTTTTTACATACACAGCCTCAGACGGGTCGGTCTCCCTCTTCCAAGCCCCCGCCACCGATTATAACGTAGACGTATTCTGCGACGGCTACCTAGTAGCCTCCGCCAAGTTCTCCGTACAGCGCGGCGCGCCTTCAACCGCGTGGAATTTTGAAGTCACAGTCGACTACATAACAGCTGTAAAGGTAAGCAACACGCCATAGAGAAGCCCCCTCCCAGCACGGCGGTTTCCCGGGGCCTCGCGGACCCCAGTACTCCCGTCCGCGGCGCCGGCCTTAGCTTCCGGGTTCTGATGAGTCCGGGCGTAGCACCGGCGCCTATGGCCGGGTTAGGGGCAGAAGTGGAAGAATCTTGAGTTTATAAATTTTTCTCTCAAAAAGCTTTTTAAAAACACGCAAGTAGAGACGGACTGGAGCGGCCCGCCGGGGCCTCAATGAAAGCTCCACGTACCCAGTGGCCTCTCAACATGAATTTCGTTTCTTGTCATGGGGCTACTCTTTAACATGGTGAAATAAATTCCAAGTTACCACGAGTCTACGTCGCGCTGTCCACACCGCAGACGACAGGTGGAGGCGAATTCTCCTCTGTAGTTGAGCGTCTCGTTGACGAGATTCTTACGCGGCCTCAACTGGGTTTCGACGAGTGGCAGATACGTCGCTACTTGGATCAACACGGTGGAGAGCACTCTGGCAAATGCAGTTTTGGCCGCCGCAGTTACGTTGTAACGTCGTGGGGTCGCCGCTGGTCGGTCTACTTGCTTAACATCGTCGTGGTGTTGCTGAAACTCACTTTGCTAGATAAGCGCCTCTTCTGGCTGATCGGGGTGCCGGCGGCCGTGCTGGCTTTACTGATACCGCCTGTATAGCCAAAACAGGCATATATATGTAGGTTGATTTTGATGTATATGCGGAGGAGTGTAATATATACAGCATTTTTGTTGGGCCTGTTGATATATACCGGTGTAAGTGTTGCTACCAGTCCGGACTACACAAAAGCTGTCTTGACCTTCGCAACAAACATGTTAATCGTTATTTTAGGCCTTCAAGCGGTGGATGGGGAGTTGGATGGGAGGCCGATATGCGACCGCATACCCAGAGCCATGAAGGTTTTTGGGTTTCTAGTGTTTATCTTTGTATTGGTTGTGACGATGCTAGTAATGATTACTGGTATGAAGATGATTGATAGCAACGTGACGGATGGCACAGTGGCCATCTTAAACTTCACAAAAAACGTAGTGGCCGTTGTCGTAGCCCTTGTGGCGGAAAATGTAATGGTGCGCGCGGCAAAGGCGTGCGACGTCGTGATAACTTTGGTAATGCTTTTCATGGCCCTGGCGTTTGGCCTTATTGTAGTAGTCGGTCTCTAAAACGCCCTATTTCTTCTCTTTACATTTATATAATTCAAC
>JAEMPK010000071.1 GCA_022759345.1 Pyrobaculum sp.
GGTGCAGAAGTCGCGGTGTAGCTGGGGGAGGTCTTGCCACACCAGCTTGGCGAGGACGGGCCACAGCCTCCACGCCGCGGCGAACATCTGCCAGCAGACGTGTCTAATCTCCGCCTGCGCCGCGTAGGCGCAGCGAAGCGGGACGAAGTTAAGCAACAGCTCCCGGGCGTTCATCTGCACGGCGAACAAGACGGCGGCGGCGTTCGGCAACACCATCCTGGCGTACTCAGGCCTAAAGCCCTCCCTAAGCTTTACATAGTCCTCGTAGGCCCTTCTGAGGGGCTCCTCGGGGAAGCCCACCGGGACGATAAACCTCAACCTCCTCTTTGTGTAGTCCACATAGCGCTGAGACTCCGCCCAGTAGGAAGCCAGCCTATGCCGGATGAACTGCGTATGGCACGCCCGGGAGCACTCCACGACGAACTGCGCCCCCATGAACTCGAAGACGGACCAGTGCCCCTGGCGGTAGAAGGCGGCTATCCGCCTCTCCACGAGCTCCTGCGTCTGCGCGCCCAAGGCCTCCTCCCAGGGCACGCCTCTGTACAACGCATCCGTAAAAGCCGACACCAAGCTCTCGGAACCCCAGTTGCCCACCAGCAGGACCCTTGGCGTGTTGAAGACCTCCACGTCTGTAGATATCTCTAATTAAATCTCATTTCGCCGTCTTACTTATATAATACCTTGCCTTCAACGTCGTGGTCGATATTACTTTTCCAAGCATCACTTTACCGAGGAACCTCCTCAACGAGACGCTTCACATACTCAACAAGACAAGGACCGAGCCCATCACGGCGCCAAACGCCCCAGCCATACCCCCCTGGCTGCAACACATGTTGCTCTCGGCATACTTCATCCTTCTGCTTTTCACACTTCTGTTGACAGCACATTACATCTACTACGCCAGACATGCACGACCCGTCAACTACGACCCGCCCCCCGGCGGAGGAGGTCTCCTCTCAATAATAATCCCCGTCAAGAACGAGAGTGCGGACACCCTCCTCGGGGCGTTGCGTAGGCTGTCCGCCCTCTCCTGTCCAGACGCCGAGATAATCGTAGTGTCCGACGACCCCCCAGAAAAATTTGAAGAGTTAAGAAAGGCGGTCGAGGAGGCGGGCATACGCGACGTAAAGCTGTTGAGGAGGCCGAACCCCGTGGGGTACAAAGGCACCGCCCTCAACTGGGCCGCGGAGCAGGCCAGAGGCGACGTCCTCTTGTTCCTAGACGTCGACAGCGTGCCGCCGCCGGACCTCTGCACAAGGGCCCGCGCAGTGGGCGAGAAAGAGATACTTTTCCTCGGCTGGGACGGCTACGCCTCCGTGGAGACCCCCATAGCGACGCTGCAGCTCTTCCTCTACAAATACCTGCTTTACTACGTGGCTATACTAGGCCGACACAACACGGGGCACCCCGTCTTCGCCCTGGGGTCTGGAATAGCCGTGCGGAAAAACTTCTTCAGGGAGATAGGCGGCTTCTGCAACTGCACAGCCGACGACTACGACATATCTATGAAGGCGTATGTACACGGCGGGCGGGTGGTCTACTCCCCCGGCCCCCCCGTGTACGTAGAAGTCCCAGCAGGCTTCCACGCCTTCAAGCGGCAATACGCGAGATGGACCTACAACTCCGCCTACATACTGGCCAAATACTTCTCCCAGATATTCAAGCTGAAGATGCCGGCGGCGCATAAACTCAGCATATTCCTCAACGTCGTCACGCATCCCCTCATGATACTCACCACATTCGCCGTGATGCTAGCGGGCGTGGCAATGGGGTACATGGGCATAATCATCCCGCCCCTCCACATATTAATACTTCAACTGGCCCTCTTCATAACGGCCGCCCTACAGCTGTTCTACGTCTACAGACTAGCCAAGCTAGACGGCCACAGCTTTCTTGAAGTAGCCGGCAAAATGGCCAAATCCGCCGGTCTCCTCCTCATCCTAAGCCCATACCTCACCTTCTACGTCCTGCTCGGCCTCCTCAAGCGTAGAATCAGATGGTACACCACCCCCAAGGGCCTGGCGGCGTTGAGAGGAGGAGCGTGGGGCCCCTATGAGGCGGCCACGGTGGCGGTCTTCGCGGCGTTGCTCGCAGTTGCGGTCTACATGGGAAATGTAATCTTTGCGACAAGCGCCGCCTTTCTGTTGACAGTCGCCTTATACGTCTATGTACAGATGGCTATGCCCTCTTCACGATCGGATACGGAATGACGTCTTTTATAGACTCGGCGTTTGTGATGATCATGGCCAGCCTGTCTACGCCTATGCCGACGCCGCCCGTCGGCGGCATGCCGAAGCTCAGCTCCTCCACGAAGTCCCAATCCAGGGGATGGGCCTCCTCCTTGGGGAAAAGCTCCTCCTCCCTGGCGAAGTACTCGTACTGCTTCACGGGGTCGTTGAGCTCGGTGTAGGCGTTGGCCACCTCAAGCCCCCCCACGAAGGCCTCGAAACGCTCCACGAGGCCGGGCTTCTCTCTGTGGGGCTTGCAGAGCGGCGTAGACTCCTCAGGGTAGTCCATGACGAAAGTAGGCTCCACCAGCTTCTTCTCCACCAACTTCTCGAAAAGCTTAACCAGCGCGATCCCCCTGTTGTACACCTTAAGCGGCACCTGGAACTCCTTCAGCTTCTCCTTTATCTGGTCGTCGGTAAGCCTCTCGGGGTCAACACCGCCGAACTCGCGCAACGCGTCGTGTAGAGTTATCCTCCGCCACGGCGGGGAGAAGTTTATGTTCCACTCCCTGTACTTAACCACGCCGGACCCCAGCACCGCGGCAATCGCCTCGTAAACGACCTCTTCCGTCAGCCTCATCACGTCCTTGTAGTCCGCGTAGGCCTGGTAGGCCTCTAAAGACCAGAACTCGGGGTTGTGGAGGGCGTCTATGTCCTCGTTGCGGAACTGGGGGCCTATCTCGAAGACCTTGGGGAACCCCGCGATGATGTACCGCTTGAGGTACAGCTCGGGGGATATGCGGAGATACCACTCCTCGTCTATGGCCCAGATCTTGGTGGTGAAGGGCCTCGCCGCGGCTCCGCCGTATATGGGCTGGAGCACCGGCGTAGGTATCTCGATGAACCCACGCCTCCACATGGCCTCCCTAAACGCCTGTATAAGCCTAGCCCTCGCCGCGATCCGCCACCTAAGCTGAAGATCGAGCACCATGGCCACAGAGCGGTAGCGCATGTAAAACGGCGACTCTCTATCCACCTTGCCCCACTCAGGAAGCGGCTGAACCGCCTTAGCCAGCAGAACAATGGAGGACGCCCTCACCGCGTAGTCCCCCCTCTGCGTCTTCACAATAGGCCCCTCCACCCCCACGTAGTCGCCACGCCACACATGCTCCAGAAGTGGGAGCTTGGGGTCGGCCATCACCTGGAAACGGGCCCCGTCCTCGTAGAGGTCAAGAAAGACCACGTTGGGATGCCGCCTCACGTCTGACACCCTGCCGGCGGTTCTTATAGTCAGCCCAACCCAAGGCTCGAGGAGGGCCTGCCGCCTAAGCTCGTTAAGCGCCTTGACGCTGTGCGTCACAGAGAAGCTATGCGGATAAGGCTCCACCCCAGCCCCCCTCAGCGAAGACAGCAACTTACGCCACTCCTCCACTTTAGAGGGACTCTGCCTCTCAGACATCGACACCACAAATCCTTCAGTATAAAAACTACTCCACGACCACGACGCCCCACCCGTCGAAAGAAGGCTCCCTCTTCGTCGGGAGGCCGAGGCGTATGCCCAGCTCCGCCGCCCTCCTCAAGGCCCAGCGCGACGGCACGTCTATATAGCGCACCACGGCGTTCCCCACCACCTCCACCAGCCGCGAAACCGCCGCCACGACGCCTCCGTCGACCACTGCCCCTTGAAGAGCAATCCTCCACCTAGACCGCCCCACCTCCGCCAGCCGCGCAACCGCCGCGGCCCTCGGGTCCCTCCCTAACCCCTCCACCCGCCTAAGCCTAGGC
>JAEMPK010000042.1 GCA_022759345.1 Pyrobaculum sp.
ACAATTAGGAGGTACAGGCTGGTGGAGACGGGGGACGTGATCTACGTGGCCGTCTCAGGCGGGAAGGACAGCTGCGCCGCTTTGGCTCTGCTGAAGGAGTACGTGGAGACCTTTATGGTGGACGCCGAGATAAGGGCCTTTCACATAAACCTGGGCTTCAAGACGTCGCCTAAGGTGGAGGAGGCGGTGAGGGCGCTGGCGGAGAGGCTGGGCGTGCCGCTACACGTGGTGAACGCCAGGGACTACCTAGACATAGAGGCGGCGGCCAAGGCCTCCAGGCGGCCCATATGTTCCGTCTGCGGCGCCGTAAAGCGCTACCTGATGAACAAGGTGCCGAGGGAGCTAGGCGCCACCAAGGTGGCGACGGGGCACCACGCACACGACCTACTCGCCTACTACTTCAAGAACTTGGCCGGGAGGAACTTCCAGTGGAACTTCAAGATCCTGCCGAAGGTGGAGGGCAGGGGCCTCCTCCTCACCAAGATAAGACCCCTCATCTACGCCAGGCCCGAGGAGAACGAGGAGTTCTGCCGGGCGGGGAGGCTACCGGTAAGCGCTGTATGTTGCGAATACGGCCTCTGCAACGCGGCCCACGCGGAGGTCTACGAGATGATACGAGCCGCCAGGAGGAGAGACCCCGACTTCGACTTGAAGCTGATAGGCGGAGTCGTCGACTTCAACTTGAGGTACGGCAGAGACGAGGCGGAGGAGATCCGACGATGCAAAATCTGCGGGGAGCCCACCAGCGGAGAAGTGTGCACAGTCTGTAAGCTTAGGATGAGGCTGTCGGCCCGCCTCAACACCACTCCTCCCTGAGAATCCTCAGCGCCTCGGCGAAGCGGCCCGGCTCCTCCACGCCGAGCCCCACCCTAACGGCGTGCGGCGCCTTGAAGAACCTCCCCGGCACCGTCTTGACCCCCCTGGCCAGTAGCCTCTCCGCCAGCTCCACGTCGTCGCAGCCCGCCTCCACGAGGGCGATGGACATGTGGGGGACGTACCGCGCCTGGGGAAACGCCGACAGTAGGGCCTCTGCGTTGGGCCTAATCAGCGCCAGGTTCCTCTTCTTCACCTCCTCCCTCCTAGACAGGAGGTACGCCCCGGCCCGCCTCTCGGGCTCCCTAGGCCCCGGGTTGACCAGGTCCTTGAGGAAACGCGCCCTCTCGACCACCCTCCTGTCGCCGAAGAGCCACCCCACCCGTAGATCGTTTGTGTAGAACTTGTCGGTGCTGTGGCTGTACACCACGTTCTCCAGAGGCCAGCCCCTGAGGTCGTCTGTGACGAAGTCTGAGAATATGACGTCGACTAGGATATACGCGCCTTTCCTCCTGGCGTCGTCGGCCAGCTGCCACAGCTCCTTCTTCGTCAGAAACGCGCCGGTGGGGTTGTTGGGGTTTGAAAAAACCAATAGGACCCCAGGCCTCAGCTCCGCCTCCCAGACGCTCCCCACCTCCACGTGCCTGACGCCGAAGGCCTCGGGCAGTCTGTAAATCGGCTCATACTCCGGCCGCACGGTGACCACCACCTCCGGCTTCACCGCGGCGAAGGCCAGGAAGTTGCCCTCCTGGGCCCCCGCGGTCAGCGCCACTTCGCCCCTCGACACGTCGTAGAGCGAAGCCACGACGTCCTCCAGAGGAGGGGCCTCCGCGGCGGCCGGGACCTCCAGCTTCGCCACCCCGCTGTTGGCCAGATCGTAGAGGGCCCTCCTCCCCCTAATCCACGCAAAAGTCTCCACCGCGGGGCGGCCGTACAACTTTAAATACTTTGCCGCGGCGGGGCCGTGGATTCTCCTAGGTGTAGCTACTGCGGCGCTCCGCTGGAGGTCACCCCAGACTCGGTGGTGGCGGTCTGTAGATACTGCGGCAGGCCCAACTTCCTCTTGGGCAACCCAGCGGAGGTTTTGGCGGTGCCCACACTCTCCAGCTCCGAGATCGTGAAGAAGGCGGTGGAGAGGACTAAGAAGGATTTAAACCTCCGGTGGAGGATGTCGGCCATAAACTTCACAAGCCCCGACCTGTACTACCTACCCTTCTACTTCGTCGACGTAAGCCTCAACGCCGACTACAGAGCCACCGTAGCCGTGACCTACACAAAGACGGTCTACGTAAGAGGCCAGCCCAGAACCGAAACCGTGACCAAGGTGGTGAAGGTGGCCGGCCGGGTTTCGCTTTCCGACGTGGTGGCTGTACTGGCGCGCCGAGCACCATGGGGCCTCTCCGCCGACGCGTTGGCCAAGCACTTCTTCGACACGGCGCCGGAGCCCAAGCCGCTGACTGACGTGGCCGCGCAGAGCCCGGGCACGTTCCTCGCCGCCGAGATCACGCCGGAGAGGGCCAAGGCCAAGGCCGTGAGGAGCCTCATCCCCCGCCTGCTGGCGCGCGTGGAGGAGGACGCCGCGGCGAGGGCAAGAGAGGCGGTGGGGGTTTTAACCGCCGCAGCCTCTGTGCTGGACAAGACCGTGGACTACGAGGTGGCTCGGCTCGAGGCGTCTAGGCTGACCTACCTCCCGCTGTGGGTCATGACGTACCTCTACAACGGCTCCCACTACCGCTACTACCTGGCGGGGTGGGACGGCAAGGTGGTGGTGGCCGAGGAGCCCGCCTTCGCCGAACACAGAGCCGCCAGCCTCCTGGGCGCAATGGCGGCCGGAGGCGTCCTCGGGGGCTTGGGCTATGCCCTCTACCACGCAGACTTATTCGCAAGCACCGTAGCGCTGACCGCCGGGGCCGTCTTCTCCTACCTAGCCGCGGGGGGCCTGCTGAGGAGCAGAAGAGTGGAGAAATGATAATCCAGTGTCCCTTCTGCGGGGCGAGGTACGAGGCGCCGCCGGGCCGCAAGTTCTACGTCTGTCCCTACTGCGGCACGGTGGTGAGCGAAGGCAAGACCTACGAATCTGTGTACATCTTCCAGCCCCGGGTGGACAAGACGGCGGCGTTTCGGGCGGCGCTCAACTTAAAGCCGACGGGTTCGCCGGACGACCTGCCCCAGGCCACCCCCACGGCGGCTGAGCTCCACTTCCTCCCCCTCTACCTCTACCACGTGTCTTTCCAGCCCCTGACCGAGCTGGAGACCGACGCCGCCGCCCTCGCCATGTCTAAGCCGCCTGTGGAGCTGCCGAGCGGCTACCGCTTCCCCACCCGCTGGAAGACGCCCTTCAAGCCTTCGCTGGAGAAGATCGGCGTCTTCCACCAGCCGGACCTAGACCCCGAATCCGCCTTCTACACCCTCGGCGAGGTTGTAGAGGAGGCGGAGGCCTACGCCGCCGTGTTTAAGACCAAGGTGACTGTGTCCTGGCGGCTCGAGGGCATAGCCTACTTCCCCGTGTGGGCTCTTGAGTATGAATACGGAGGCAGAAGATACGCCGCCGTCGTCGACGCCACAGACGGCACCGTCATCCAGATGGAGTACCCCCTCTCTAGACGCAGCAGAGCGCAGACCGCCGCATTAGCCGCAACAGCCGCGTTGGGCTCGGCGGCTCTAGGCGCCTTAACGGCCCTCTGGGCCGGCCTACGGCCGGAGCTGGGGGCGCTGGGAGGCTTAATAGCCAGCACAGGCGCCGCCGTGAGGCTAGCCGCCTTCGCCGCCGCAAGAAGAGGACGGTATAAAGCAGAGGCAAAACTATAGACCCGCCCGACCTCGGCGTCGGGAATATATACATACACAACGCCTTGGCATGTCTCGAAGGAACGTCAAGCGTTTCGGCTCAGGAGGATCGGGTAGACGCCGTTGTTCCGCGTATGTGCGCCTTCTGTTCCTCACGTCGTTTCTAGGGTGCACTATTTATCCCCCTACGTCTGTAGGCCCATGGATCCCAAGAAAATAGGAGGAGTGTTACTAATAGCCGCGGCGCTCCTTCTGGCAGCCGCGGCCCAGGCCGCGTCGGCCAACGCCACAG
>JAEMPK010000156.1:0-2626 GCA_022759345.1 Pyrobaculum sp.
TGGCGGCGGCGCCGTCTTACTGGGGCGGCCGCGTCTCGGCTGGGGAGGTCCTCGCCGCGCTTCTGCTGGGCAGGCTGGTGTACGTGGCGTTGCATGAGTCCCCCGGGCCACTGTGCAGTTCTACGGCTCGATATATCCGCCGGCCGTCGCCGGGAGGCTTGTGTTGTACACGGCGGCGGTCCTCTTCGCAGTCTCCCTGCCCGCCGCCCTACTGCTCTGGCTCGCCGCCACGAAAAGCCTATAGACAGAGGGGCATAGGCGACAGTCAATGAGCTTCTCAGCCCTTTGCTGGCTAACGGCGCCAGCCACGTCATCTCTCTCCTCAAGACCTCATAAGGAGGGGTGAAGCTCGAGGGGGCGTAGCTGGTTGTGATGTTCGCTCCGGCGGCGACGGCTGGAGAGGGAGGCCATAGGTGCAGAGGGGCGTTGACGGTGGACAAGAGACTGTTGGAGGTTTTAAAAACGTCAACGAGAATTTAGCCGATGTTGAGTAGAAGATCTGTGCCGTGTTTATGCGGGGGTGGACGTAGGGCTACTGGAGGCCTGCGGCGAATAGGAGGGCCTTCAGGGCCTCGGGGTCGGGCGGCTTTTTGTAGTTGGCGACGTAGTTTAGGAGGAGGGTCTTGAGGGCTTCCCACTGCCATGGCTCGGCGGGGTGTCTGCCGGCGGGCGTCTCCACGGCGCCGTTGACGTATCTGGCGTAGAAGCCGCCGATGGCCACTTCGTCTGCGGCTATTCTCAGCTCTAGGCCGGCCTCCTCGGCGGCCTTCTTGGCGTTGGCGTATATACGCGGCGTCGAGTCTTCGCCGAAGCGGAGTTTGTCTGCCGGGTTTATGACTGCCACGGCGTCATCCCGTTGTGTCTTTAAAAAGATAAGAGGTCCCACTCCAAGATGTAGTCGCGTACGTCTGCGATAAATCTTCCGTGTCTCAGCGCCTTGGCGGCTGCTGGGTGGGCTCCGGCGAGGCGCCACTGTGGGTCTCTAATCCTCTCTCTAGTTATTAATACTCTCTGTTTTCTCTTATTTACGTATACATAAAACACAGGTAAAGAGAATTCCGCATTTATATACACAACAGGTAAAACGCGTCAACCACGGCGGCGGGCTTCTCGCCACTCCTCTTCTACGTCTCGGCAACGGACCCCCTCCCTTGCGCATATCTCCTCTATGGTCTTCTTGACGCGGCTCCACCACCGGGGGGTGGGCTCCACACGGCGGTAACGCGCGGCTAGGTGGGCGTCTGCCCTCGGCTTGGGGCGGTAGCGGTCGTAGACGAGCTCCGCCCCTATCTCCCCGGCGAATTTCACCACCTCGGCGATGTCCTGGGGGTCGTCGTTGAAGCCGGGCACCACCGGCCCTAGGAAGATCCAGACCTTCACCCCAGCCGCGGCGAGTTTGGCGGCGGCGCGGGCCCTGGCGAGGGGGTGGGCGGCGAGCGGCTCGAGGATCCTCGCCTTGTCTCGCATGGTCGTTATCGTGAAGCCCACGTCTACGGCGTCTCTATGGCGCGTCAAGACGTCGAGGTCGCGGACCACCAAGCCGGACTTGGTCTGGATGGAGACGTGGAAGCCGGCTTGAGCTAGTATCTCCACTGCGCCGCGGGACAGCTTGTATCTCGCCTCGGGGGGCTGGTAGGGGTCTGTGATGGTGGAGAGCCCCACGATCCCCGGCTTGGCCTTGGCCACCTCCCGCCTGAGGAGCTCCAGGAGGTTTATCTTGACGTACACCACCTGGCCCCACGCCGCGGCGGGCGGCCCCTTGGTGAAGTCCATGGCGTAGCAGTAGAGACAGCCGTGGAGGCAACCCACGTAGGGGTTCAGGGAATAGTCGTACTCCGGGAGGCCCGACGGCGCGAGGGCGCGGCTGGCCTTGATCTCGTATATCTTCACAGGGCGACCTCCAGGACTTGTCCCACCTCGACGTCGCCTAGGTACAGCCTCCCGTTTTTCACGGTCTTCTTCACGCCGCCGACCTCCTCCTCCCGGGGGAGGAGGAGTCTTATCTGCGAGTCGCCTTTTTCCCACTTGGCCGCGGTTTCTGCGGCCCCGTCTTTGACGCGGGCCGCGTTGCCGTGTTCGTCCACGGCCACGCCGCCGAAGTCCGCCACGACGATTTTCTTGCCGTATGCCCGCAGAACCACGATCTTAACCACGTATATGCGGGGGTCTCGGCTTAAAAATCTTCACCGCCCAGCCGCCGCTGGTTTCTGACTTGTTGTGACGAGGTCTACGAAGTAGCCTAGACTGTGGAAACATCTGCTCTCGCCGGGAGGTTTTCGGGGGCGGACTGGGGCGGGAGGGTGTGCATCTTTCGCACCTTACGGAGAGTTATTAAGGCGGGTTGATGTGTGGGTTGTGCACGTGTGGCTCCTCTGCTGGGGGTGTTTTCGTTGGGTGGGCTTGCGGCGTCTCTCCTGGTGGTGTATCTCTTCTATGTGTTGGGCACGTTGCCGCCTGGTTGCTACGGGGATCTCGAGGTTCTGCCCGGCGTCACGATGGGCTACGTAAGAGTGTTGACCAGCGAATACGCCTACGTGCCGGTTCCCGTGCTCGGCCGGGTGCCGCTGGACGTGGCGGCGGCTGTCTGGTTCGTGGTGAACATCGGGGCGGCTCTGTGGCTTTACAA
>JAEMPK010000156.1:2726-3870 GCA_022759345.1 Pyrobaculum sp.
TGGCGGCGGCTGTCTGGTTCGTGGTGAACATCGGGGCGGCTCTGTGGCTTTACAAGACGCTGTCGCGGGGGGCGGCCCGTTTCGTCTTCTGGTGGCGCCTCCTGGGCCTCGCCATCTTGCCGTATCTCCTCTATCTGGAGTTCGCCGTGTTGAAGGCGGTCTGCATCTACTGCACCGTCATGCATGTCTTCATCTTGGCGGATTTCGTCGTGATTTCTATCTTCCTCCGGAAGATGGCGCCGCTGATAAGGTAGCGCCGTGGCGGCGCCAGAGCTCCTCCAGCCTCTCCAGGTGGTCCCGGGGCAGGGGCCTGCCGTCTGAGGCGGCGGCGTATTCCTCAAGCTCCTCAGGCGTCGTGGCGGTGACCACCACGCTGGCCACGGGGAAGGAGAGCACGTACTTGACGGCGTATTGCGCCAGCGTGAGGCCCAGCTCCCTGGCCAGCGGCGCCACTTCCCTCTCCACGATTGCCCTCGCCTTCAGCATCCACTCCCTGGGCCGCAGGGAGCGGTGGTCTGTGGGGTTTGGGTTGAACCTATCGGTGAGCACGCCGGTGGCGTCGGGCACCCTGACCAGTAACCCGCTTCCGCCGCGCCTGATGAACTCCCTGCCGGGGTCCTGCTCCAGTATGTTAAAGACGAACATCACGGCGTCTAGCCCGGCCTCCAGGGCGGCGAGGCCCTCCTCCAGGACGTAGGTCTCGGGCCCCAGGGCGGCGCCGACGCACCTCGCCAGCGTCCCCCTCTGCGCCTTGAGCCAGGGCGCGGTTTTCCTCACGGCGTCGGCCGGGGGGTTGTGGATCATGAGTATGTCCGGCCGCCTGCCGAGCCGCTCCGCCGACTTGGCCGCGGCCCAGCCCAGGTAGTCCGGGTCGAAGCGCCTAGTCGGCTTCTCGAAGTGGTAGAAGTCGTAGCCCACCTTCGTGGATATCACCACGTCGTGTCCCCTCAGCCACTGGCCGAGGAGCTCTTCGCTTCTCCCCCTGCCGTATACATCCGCAGTGTCGAAGAGGTTTATGCCCAGGTCCAGGGCCTTGTTGACCAGCCTCCGCGCCTCCTCGTCGCTCAGCCTATACAGCTCGCTCCCAACCACCCACCCGCCGAAGCCGATCTCAGACACCTCAAGCCCGCAGAGGGTCCTCCGG
>JAEMPK010000114.1 GCA_022759345.1 Pyrobaculum sp.
TGGCGATATGCATCACTCCCAAGCTGTGGTCGAAGCGCGTGTGCACCGCGGTGGGGTACACCAAGTAGGCAAACCCCAGTTGCTTTACGTATCTCAGCCGCTGTATCAGCGGCTCGCCGTCTATTAGCTGTATCTCCTCCGCGGTCAGCTTGATAAAGCCGTGTATTGGGTCACGTATCGCCTTCTTATACTCCACGGCTCAGATAACGCAGATATTTATAACGGAAAGTCACGCACCTCCGTGAAGGTGGCGGTGGTGGGCGCAGGCCCGGCCGGCCTCGCATTCGCCGGGAGATACGGCGACGCGGAAGTCTTCGAGGAGCACCTAGAGGTGGGCCTCCCGAGGCACTGCACCAGTTTGGTGAGCGGCAGATCGGCACAGGCGGTGGGGATACCAGCGAGGCTTGTGCTCAACAAATTCGACGAGTTGGTGGTCACAGACCTGGAGGGACGACGCATTTACTTCGGCGTCAGGGATAAAGTCTATTTAATCGACAGGCCGGGCCTGGAGCGCTGGCTCGCGGAGAGAGTGCCCAACATCCGGCTGGGGGAGAAGGTGACGGCCGTGAGGAGCGGCTACGTCTACACCTCAAGCGGAAGGCGGTACGGGCCATACGACTACGTGGTCGTGGCGGAGGGCTCTGCCCGCAAGCTCTCCAGCGCCTATGGGCACGTGGTGCGGCTACCGGGCCTCCAGGTGGACGTGAAAAGCGACGTGGGGCTACGGGGCATAACGGTGGTGTACAACCAGAAGCTCTCCAAGGCCTACTTCTCCTGGATCGTAGAAATAGACAAGGGACTCTACAGGTTGGGGCTCGCAGACACGTGTTGCACCGTGGACAAGCTGAGAAAACTGGTGAAACTCGTCAGGGGCACGCCGGTGGGGAAGCCCTTCGGCGGCGGGGTCCTGGCGGGTCCCCCGCTTAAGCGCCTCGTGGAGGGCCGCACAATACTCGTCGGAGACGCGGCCGGCCTCGTGAAGCCGCTGAGCGGAGGGGGCATAATATTGGCCCTCCGCAGTGGCTACGCCGCCGCTGATGCCCTTGCGCGGGGACGTCCGCTTAGATATGAGGAGGACACTCTGGCCACTAGGCTCAGGCTGAGGGTTGCATTCGCCGCGTTTAGGGTGCTCTACGGGGAGAGGCTGGTGGACCGCCTCCTCGCTGTGCTAAACGGGGGGGATTACGTCGCGGTTGATTACGACGACCACCTCAAGACGCTCCTTGCCGCCGCCTTGACGGACCCGCGGGCGGTGGTCGCCTTAAAGGAGGCGTTGCGCTACCTAGCGGGTAATCGAGATGTTCTTCATCTCCTCTAGGAGCTTGGCGCCGGGTCCCTGGAAGTACCTGTAGACGGGCTCCAGCAACTGTGTCAACGCCTCCGCGGCGGCGTTTTTTAGATCGGCCGGGTGAATCTTTCCCTCTCTATACATGGCCTCCAGCTCCTCGTATCTCCAGACCTCCACGTCTCCGCCGTATTGCGGAGGCCTTCTAATGACGAAGGGGGTTTTCCTCTCCTCCCTGAAGGCAGATATCCGGATCAGCTCAAGCACTGGGTTGTACTCCACCTCGCGGGGCGGGCAGTAGGCCTTGGATATCTTCTGCCGGATCTCCTCCGGACTGTCGTGGACGAAGATTGCGCTCTGCGGGATGCTCTTCGACATCTTCAACTCGCTTAGCTCCTCCTTGCTACTGGGCTTAGAGGTTATGTTTAGCGCGGGGAGAAGGCGGTGGTGAAGCGCCACGGGCTTCACCCTCTTGTCGTCCACCTTCAGCGGGTAGAACCTCACCTTGTGGGCGACCTCTCTGGCGAGTATGTGGGCCCTCCGCTGGTCTACGCCGCCGTGGGGGATGTGGGCTCCGAGGGCGAAGACGTCGGCCACCTGCAGAGGCGGGTACGCCAAATACGCGAGGGGGATGGACTCGCCCATCTTCCTGCCCAGTATGGTGAGGCTGTGTCTCACCTGGGAGAGAGTTAAGTGTCTTGTTATGTCCATGAGGAGGAACCAATAGTCGTCGTTGTGGTGGTACAAGTCGGAGCCCAAGATGAATCTGGTGGCGTCTGGATCGCCTGAGAGAACCTCGATGATCTTCTTAAACGTCTCCACGTAGTACGTCACGGCCACCTTCCTAATGACGTCTAGGTCGCCTCCCAGCTTGTTGTTAAGCCAGGAGTGGATATCCGCCAGCAGGATCTGGGTCCTGACCCCGGCCTTTTGCAGATCTACAACCTTAGACATGCTGACGATGCCGGTGCCTATGTGGATAAGCCCGCTGATCTCGAAGCCGATGTAGTGGTTGAGCTTATACCCAGACTGGAAAAGCTCTCTCAGCTCCTCCACCGTGATAACCTCCTCCGTGGGGTAGCGTAGAACAAGCGAAATCCTCTCCTCTACATCCATGGCCCGGAGAAAACCTGTATATATTACGGTTGTGTCCAGCCCCCGTGGAGGGGTGCCTCAGCAGAGTTCTAAAAGGAGAGGCGCCGAGGGACGTGTTCCTCGCCAGGGGGCACGTCAACATCACGGCGACCAATAGGCAGACGCTGGAAATTACTAAAGATCCCTACGTCACGCGACGCGGCGACTGCATCGTAGCATGTTGCGCCGAAAAGGCGGCGGGAGAGCTGAGGAGAGATGTGCTTCAAGCCCTCGCCTCGCGTGGTGTGGTGCTCGTCGTCATAGAGGCTGGCGACGTGCAGGAGGTCGTGACGGGGGAGACGCCGGGGACTATGCCGACCTCGCGATGGCGCATTGTGGTGAGGAGGAGTAGATACGTAGACGACTCCACTGTGGCAATCGCCGCAGATAAGGCGGCGGCGGATTTAGACAGGTCGTTAGTGGAGAGGCTGAGGAGGGGTGCGCCCGTGAGGGTGACGGTGGGGGTCTGTACGTATTTATAGCCGCACTCCGGCTCCCCTCATGGATAGACTAGGTGAGTTACGTAGCCTTTTCGCCAGGAAGTTCTTCCACGTGGCTTTCGTCGCGCTTTTGGCGGTGCCATTCTTCGTAGAAATCCCGGCGGAGTGGTACATCGCGGCGTTGACCTTCGTGGGCGGGTTTGTCTACTCCATACAGGTGAGACAGCCATCGGCCTGGGAGGAGTTTAGAGAAAACTTCTTCAGATCGCTGGAGGAGGTTTTCGACAGACTGGAGGACCTCCTCCCCCTCGACAAGCCTCTACTTAAGACTCAATACCAAAACGCAGTTAGACAGCTGGAGGAGCTGATATTAGCGGCCGAAAGAGACTACGAGAAGCGGTACGGTTACCTCGGGGTGCTCATGGGCGCCGTAGGCTTCCTAGTGGCTGTGGCAGTCTTCGGCAAGACTCATCTCTTGGCTTCTGTCGTCAGCATGGCGGTATACGACGCCGCAAGCGCCGTGGTGGGGACTTTACATCCAGGCAGAAAAATGGGGAAACTATCTCTGTGGGGCACAGTGGCCGGGGCGTTTTTTAACCTCTTGGCGCTCATGGCGGTGGGGTACTCGGCGGCCGCCTCGTTGCTGATCACGGCGTTTGTGGTTCTCGCAGACGCCCTAAGCCCCGAGGATAATCTCACGATACCGCCAGCCGCCGCAGCTGCGTCTTACCTCTCCGCCCTCCTGTAGAAAATCCTCTCCACCCGGATCCCCAGCCTCTTTGCGGCTGCGGCCAGCCTACCGTCGTCAGTCACGAGGACGCATCCCCTCTCGGCGGCTAAGACGAGAAGCGAGGCGTCGGCAGCTGAGAGGTCCACAAACCTCCTCCTAAGCTCCTCCACCTTTCTATCGTCGACCTCCTCCACCCTCACCCGGAGGATCTCCAAAGCAGCCCGCGCCATGGGGTCTTTCAACTCCTCCTCCACCTGTCTCGTGGTGTAGAGAGGCCC
>JAEMPK010000180.1 GCA_022759345.1 Pyrobaculum sp.
AAGGTTAGGCAGGTGTACGCCTCGTCGTGGCAAAACACGGCGTGCATAACCTCCTGCTTAAGCATGTACATCTTCTCGGTGTTGCCGTACACCTTCGAGAGTATCTTCTCGGCGATTCTATCCGTCAACAAGGCGGAGTATATGGGGTGATGCGTTCTGTGGACCGAGTTGCCTATGTCGTGGAGATAAGCCCCCGCCAAAGTCACCACCATGGCATCCTCCACATCGCCAACTCCGTCTGCGACGACGCTGGGCTTAAAGCCCTTCTCAGTTAATATCCTGAAGATGGCCAAGGCGCTGCCAGCCACGATTCTTGAATGTACAGGGCCGTGGTCGTTATACTTAAGCCTCTGAACCGCAAAGACGTTAGCCATCTTGAGATACGCCTGCGTCTCCACATCGTTAAGTAAAAGCTCCCACACCTTCCTCACCTTGTCGCTTTCCGGCAAAACCTTCTCAATAAGCTTAGGCCCCACCTCATAGACGAATTGCCTCTCCACATACACCCCCGGAAAACCCATTTTAAACATTTATGTCAAAAAGACGGCTTCTGACTGGGGCACCCTTAAGCGACAAAGATATTTTTAAAGCTGCTTCTACAGCCATCTATGTACGTGACGGTGTTTATCACAGCCCCAGATCGCGAAAGCGGGAAAAAGATTGCAAGACACATCCTCGAAAAGAGACTGGCGGCTTGCGTCAACATGACGCCAGTGTCGTCGGCCTACTGGTGGGAGGGCAAGATAGAAGAGGCCGAGGAAGTCATGCTCCTAGTCAAAACCACCAGCGACAAGATGAACGAGCTGGTAAAAGAGGTCAAGGCGGTGCACCCCTACCAGGTGCCGGAGATAATCGCGTTGCCCGTAGTGGCTGGGCACCTGGACTATCTAGAGTGGGTCAAAAAAGAGACCCACGAAGGGGGCCATGCCTAGCGTCCTCTGGATCCTCTTCGACGGAGGCGGCGACCGGCCGAGCGGGGGCAAGACGCCGTTTTACGTCGCCTTCAAGCCCACAATCGACTACCTCACGTCGCTGGGCAGTTGCGGCGTACTCGACCCCATCTCGCCGGGCGTCAGGCCGGGCTCCGACACGGCACATTTGGCGCTGTTCGGATACGACCCCTACAAGTACTACACAGGCCGCGGCGCCTTCGAGGCGCTGGGCGCCGACGTACAGCTGAAGCCGGGCGACGTGGCCTTCAGAACCAACCTCGCCACCGTAGACGACTCTGGCACGGTTATTGATAGGAGGGCTGGGCGGTACATCGCGCCAGAGGAGGCGAGGGCTGTGGAGAAGGTTTTGAACAAAATCGGCGAAGAAGTAGGGCGGAAGTACGGCGTCGAGGTAGTCTATAAATCCACAGTGGAGCACCGCGGCGTCTTGGTGTTGAGAGGCGCCGTGAGCCACAGAGTCAGCGACACAGACCCCCACAAAGTCGGCGCTAAGCTCCTACGCTCCGAGCCGCTTGACAACAGCAAAGAGGCGGCGTTGACCGCCGAGGTCGTGAACGAAATCACCAGACGGTTTTCAGAGGCGGCGAAAGAACTCGAGATAAACAAGACCAGGAGACTCGAGGGGAGGCTACCCATAAACGCGATACTGCTGAGAGGCGGCGGCTACATGCCCCAGATAGAGCCCATCAAAGAGAGGTACAACATAAAGGCCGCCGCCATCGCCGGAGTGGCGTTGATCAGAGGCGTGGCGCGGGCCGTCGGCATGGACGTCTACACGGCGCCTGGCCTAGGCGGCACTAAAGACGACAAATTCGACGAAGCGCTCAAACTCGCCGTGGAGCTCATGGCTAGATACGACCTAGTCTTCCTCCACGTCAAAGGCACAGACAGCACAAGCCACGACGGGGATTTCAACGGGAAGGTGTCTGTAATCGAGCGGCTGGATAAGTCGCTGGCGCCTTACCTAGACAAGCTGTTGAGCAACTACCTCGTGGTGACGTCAGACCACGCCACGCCTGTCTCGGTGAAGGAACACACAGGCGAGCCGGTGCCCATAATGCTCTACGGACCCGACGTGGTCACCGACGACGTTGCTAAATTCTCAGAGCTCACCTGCTGGAGAGGGGCGCTGGGGCGGATAAGAGGCCTAGACGTGATGCCTATCCTCGGCAGCTACCTCGGCCTCACGGAGAAATTCGGCGAGTGATGTCCCTCGAGCTTATACCTCTTTCACGCCTGAAAAAAGCACTAGAGGAGGTGGGAGGCTCCATATGGTTTTTCATAGACCTAGAGCCCTTCCGCACAGTCTACACCCTCGCCCTCTGCGGCGGCTCGCCTTGCGTCGTGATCTCAGGACAAGACATGTCGCCTATACAACTTACGCTAGATGAATACATGAAGATAGAAATGGACAGGAGACGACTCGATAGTCTACACTACACCATAGAGTACCTCCTAGAGAAAACCTACGGAGACTCTTGAGGCGACTCGTTTTATGAGAAGAGACGCCAGAGCCAGCTTCTTCCTCTTCACCGCGTCGTCTCTTTTCAGAACTACGTGGGGATAGAAGCCGGATATCGTAATCTCTTTCGCGCCCATGTAGTACGCCAGGTAGACGGCCCTGTCGCCGTCTGTGAAGCCCGAAATGTTGAAGGTACAGCCCCGCGGCCAGCTCTGCACGGTGTACACCCAGGGCCCACGCGGCACCCGCCAGTAGTTGTCGCCGTGGACGTGCACCACCGCCCACCTGCCCAGCCACACGCCATCCGGCTCGAAGTCTAGGTCGCTCACCACCACGTCCACCCTCACGTTGCGCCGCTCCAGCTTCCTCGCCGTGTAGCCCTCCACAGCCACAACCACAGAGCCGCTGGCCAGCCTCTCGAAGGGGGGCATATACACCACGGGGCTGCTCCAGTCGAAATCCCGCAACACGTCTATCGAAACGCCGCCTAGACTGGCGGCAACTCCAGCCGCCTCCTCGTCTCTGTGGAAGGAGAGCTCCGGAAGCAGCCTAGTGGCTAGCCGCATCACGTAAAGCCACTCCAGAGGCTCAAAGATAACCGGTCTGCAACTCATCCCTTAAGCGTCACCTCTACGCCGCGGCTCCTGAGCAACTCCAGTATCTCGCCTCTGGCTGGGTTCTTTACGTTTTTCCTAAAAACCACCGCCCGCCTGACCGGCGAGGTGTGTTTATTGAGGGCCGTCTCGACGGCGGCGGGGGTGATCTCCACATACTTCGGCACGACGTGGCCCAAGTCTACCTCCCCCCTCAGCGCCATGTCCGCCACGGTTACGTAGTGGAGATCACCTACGACGATGGCGGGCGGGTTCTGCGGCAACGGCGCGTTAAACACCTCCTCAAGGGCGTGTAACAGAGTCTCCACGGCCCTCCTGTCCTGCCACTCTTTCTCGGTGCTCCCCACCTCGACGAAGGTGGCAGACACCGCGGAGGTGTTAGGCGCGTGGTGGGTGGCCTCAAAGGCGCAGGTAAACGGCTCGTAGGCCATGCGGCATAGCGCTCTGTAGATGGCAGAGACCAGGTGGGGATTTGAGACAGAGACGTCAGGCCAAGTCCCCGGCGTGTGGACTGTAAACATCGGCCTGGGGTTCTTCATCTCGTGTCGAGAGATAAAGACTGCATATCTTCCCAAGTCCGCCAAGACGTCCTCTCTGCCGAACTCCGTGGAGTCCCCCCTATGCACCACCACTGGGACGTCCCTGTATCTTCTAATCTCCACCTCGCCCCGCGTCTCAACAAGCGGAGCCTCTTTCAACAAGTCGAAAAAAGTCCGCGAGACCGGATCCCCCAGCGAAAGCACTAATACGTACACTGGAGGAAAAGATCTAGGGGATTAAAACAGCTCTCCCAAAGACGACGCCGCGTTCCATATCTTCGTGAGCCTTGGCGGCG
>JAEMPK010000169.1 GCA_022759345.1 Pyrobaculum sp.
CTTCTACTCCGCCGTGCTTGCCCTCTTGTCTTTGGCCACGCTGGCGGCGTCGCGGATGGTCAAGCCGAGGCCCTACTCAATTTGAGGGAAGCACTTGCCCTTGGCCACGTCGAAAGACAAGACGCCGGACTGAGGCGGCTTTGCTACCACAAGCCTTACATGTTGCCCCCCTACCTCCACGAGGACTTCGTACCTCCCGGCCTTGTACCACACGGCCACTACGCGGCCGACGTAGGTGGAGCCGGGGGCCGCGTCCCACGGCCTGAAGTAGAGGAGGCCGCACTCCGTCTTGATCTTGTTCACGTAGCCGAGGAACTCAGCCACCTCCGGCGTCGGCGGGTTTTCAAAAAGCTCCACGGCGTCCCCCTGAGCCGCCACGCGGCCCTCCATGAGCACCACCACGCGGCTTGCGATGAAGGTGGCCTCTTCGAAGTCGTGTGTGACGTACAGCACCGTGCGTCCCTTCGACGCATCGTAGATGTAGGGCAGAACCTCCCCCCTCAGGTGGGGGTCAAGCGCCGTGAGAGGCTCGTCGAGAAGCAACACGGGCGGCTCCAGCGCAAGGGCTCTGGCTAAGGAAACTCTTTGTTGCTGTCCTCTGCTGAGCTGGGCTGGGTATCTGTTGGCAAGGTGGCTGAGGCCCAGGGCCTCTAAGAGCCGCCGCGCCTTCTCCACCGCCTCTCTCTTAGAGACCCCGCGCGAGATGAGGGGCTCAGCCACGTTTTCCAACACCGTAAACGAGGGGAAGAGGGCGGGGCTTTGGAAGAGGAGGCCCACGCCTCGGCGCCAGGGCTCGACGTCCGTTACGTCGCGTCCATCTATGTACACGCGGCCTTCATCCGGCTTGATGAAGCCGGCCACTACGCGGAGTAGGGTAGATTTGCCGGAGCCAGAGGGCCCCACGATCGCCACCCTCTCCCCCTTTCCCACCTCCAGGTCTATAGGGCCTAGGGTGAAGCCGCCGAGGGTCTTCTTGACGGCCTTGAGGGAGAGGGCCATTACTTTTTTGTCGCCTTGACGCGGAGGATGCCAGGCGCCGTGACGACTTCCTTCACCTCGTAGTTCAGCTCCTCGAGGAGGCACTTGACGGCGCTGGCGGTGGCTTGGACGCTTTCTAGGCTGTAACCCACCCCAATCGTGTCCATGAGGAACTCGCCGTTTTCCGTCTTTACTTCAAAACGTCTTGCCGGCACAACCCTGGCCACATGCGGCACTAGTTTTACAGCTTCTTCCAAGCCGCCGAAGACGGCCTTGATGTAGGCGGCTAACATCCTGCCCGCCTCGCACCACGCCCTTGCCACTACCTCTGGGTTTTCTCTGTACATCTCCACGATAAGTCTGTCCAGGAGTCTGCCGGGGACGGGGACGCTCTCGAGCTCGGTCATTACCTTGTAGAATTTTGCTATTTCTCTGATCTGAGCCACTCCGTACCCCTCGCGGATGAGCTCCAGCCCGACCTCTAGTATCTGGTTGGCAAGTGCGTACTGGGTCATGCCCAGCTCCTCGGCCGTGTTGGCGAGGAGATCTGCCACTTCTTTCGACACCGCTATGTTGACTCTGTCTTTCTTTATGCTCACAGACATAAAAATCTGTAGCATTTTAAAGGTTGTGTATAATAGGCAATAAATAGGGATAGCTGTTACATAGATCTATCCGAACCAGATTTAGAAATAGATTTTATAAAAATCAATACGAAACTAGAAAATTTTTTATATCAACAACGTTAATAGGGTTGATGAAGCGCTACGCGCTTCTTGGGCCCCCCAACGTGGGCAAATCTACTCTGTTCTACACTCTCACTGGTGTTTATGTAAAGACCGGAAATTATCCCGGCACCACTGTAGAAATACATCGAGCGTATCTGAAGTGGGACGGCGAAAAGATAGAAATAGTTGATCTGCCAGGTGTTCAACACCCTGACAATCCTCTTGACGAAGATGAAAAGATTGCCATGAGAGAGGCGATTGAGGGCTCTTACGACGGCGTAGTGGTGGTAGCCGCGCCCCACGCCGTCGAGACCGCGTTGAAGATAGCAGAAGTGGTGAGTAAGTACAAGCCGACGGCCGTGGTTTTTAACATGGCAGATCTCTGGTCTCCGCCATATTCAGAAGAAGAGCTCTCCAAGGCCCTGGGTCTGCCGGTGGTATACGTGTCTGCAGCTAAGCGCCAAGGAGTTGGAAAACTAAGAGAACTTCTAGGAAAGGGCCTGCCCAGAGGGGAGGTGCATCCAGTGAAGTTAGAGCCGCCCGCCACTGCGGTAGTTAAGTCTTCTATCCTAGCCCGACCTGTCTTTGCAGTTTTGGCGCTTATTACGCTTGGCGTTCTCAGTCTGCTTTTCCTCATGGCAGTTGTGGAGGGCATCACGCCGTGGGGCGCGGAACTGCCGGTATCAATCGCAGGAGTTCTCGACGCCGTAGGCGAGGCCGGGGCAAGGTGGATTACAGAAAACATAGGCGGGTTGGTGGGTCGGTTTGTTGCAGAGGCTTTGTGGGGCACGTTATTAACTCTGTTAACTATTTCTGTGTACGTCTTTGTGGCGCTTTCTATTGTTATTTTCTATGAAGACAGCGGCGTGATTCCTCTCCTCTCTAAGTCTCTAGAGAGGCAATTTATCCGTCTAGGCATACCTCCTAGAGGCGTGGTTTGTCTTTTAGTAGGTGCCTCCTGCAACGTGCCTGCAGTGGCCGCGGCCAGAGTTCTTTGGGGTGCGTCGAACCGTACACTCACGGCTCTCTTGTTGCCTTACGTGCCCTGTGCTGCGAGGTTGGCTATCTTCGTCGCGGTGGCTACCGCCGCACTGGCCCACATGCCGTATCTCATACCGCTTGCCGTTTTTCTCCCCTACGCGGCCGCCTTCCTCGCCGTACTGCTGGCGTCGTTAATCTATAGACGGGTACTAGGCCTAAGTGTCTTGTCGGCCGGCGGCGAGGTGCCTCCATCTCCAATACTTTTCCCAAACCTCCGCATATATGCCGTAAAGGTGGCTGTGGAGTTTCGAGACTTTTTATACAAGGTGGCGCCGCTCCTCTTGGCCACGATGTTGATCCTGTGGCCGCTTCAAGCGTTTGGGCCCGGCGGCGTGGCTGATAATATGTCCGAGTCGTATTTGGCGACGGCAGGCAAGGCGCTGGAGCCCTTGTTTGCGCCCCTTGGCTTGCCTTGGGAGGTGGTAGTGCCGCTTGTCGGAGGCTGGATTTTTAAAGAGGTGGTATTGGGTCTTCTTGAGGCCACTGGCGGATTGCAACTTTTCGCATCTCTTCCGCCGCCCTCTGTATTTGCATTTCTCGTCTTTACGGCGATGTACTCGGCGTGTATCGCCACGCTCTCTTCCATCTACCGGACGGTTGGGCTTAGGCTTACTCTGCTAAGCGTCGTGGTTAACTTACTACTTGCCTACGTAGTTGCCTACTTTACATATTTCGTCTTTTCTCTGTTTTTCTAAGCTTTGCCATAAGATAGGCCATCGGCGCCCCTTTCAGCTCCGGCCAGACAAGGGGCTCTCGGGCCGGGGAGACCTAGGACCTCCCCAGCCAGGGCTCCGGCCGGGTGGGGCGCCATGCCCCCTCCTCAGCTGGCGTGTAAGCAGGTGGGCGGGGCTCTCCGGCCCCGGCCCAAGCGGCAGACAGCTGAGCCGGGCCTGCCCCTCAGCCCGGCGGGGGCACGTTTTCCTAAGAGGAGGTGCATTTCACTATACGATGATTCAACTTGTCTATTACCGGTTCCATATTTACCTTCGCCCTCGGCGTTCCGGTTCAACTTATTCTTGGCACTGCTTCCCTCAAATGGAGTAGGGCCTCGGCTTGACCAGCAGCGACGCCGCCAGCGTGGCCAAAGACAAGAGGGCA
>JAEMPK010000098.1 GCA_022759345.1 Pyrobaculum sp.
GCAGGGCATGTCGCCGAGCATCCACACGATGCATCTCCTGTCTAGGAGGGCCGCCGTTGCGGCTTTCACGCTTGTGGATAGGCCGAGGCGCCACCAGGGGTTGTAGACGACGCCGTCGGCCTTGCCCGCGGCAGAGGCCACCTCCCGCCTTGCCGCCACTATGTACACCTCCAAGCCGCTTCGCCGCAGGGCCTCCGCGGCCCACCACACCAAGGGCCTCCCCCTGTAGCTGTGGAGGAGCTTGTCTCCGCCGAAGCGGGCTGAGCCGCCTGCGGCGAGGACGACCCCCACGCAACTCACCTCAGCATCCTCCAGACGTCTTCGGGGGTGATGGGCGTCTTGTCTATCCTCACGCCGGGCTTGACCCTGCGCATGGCATCTTCCACAGCCATGACGACGGCCGGCGTGGCGGCGATGGTGGCGGCTTCACCGATGCCCTTAGTGCCCGTGGGGTGTTTCGACGGGTGGGGCTCCTCTGCGAAGTAGACCTCGTATCTAGGCGCCTCGGCGGCCGTGGGGACGTAGTAGAAGGCTAGGTTGGAAGTCACCAAGTTCCCGGCCTCGTCGTATATGGCCTCTTCGTACAACGCCTGGGCTATGCCTTGGAGCGCGCCGCCCATGACCTGCCCCGCGGCGAGCAACGGGTTCACCACGACGCCGACGTCGTCGTACGACTTGTACAGAAGAGGCTTGACGAACCCCGTCTCGGGGTCAAGCTCAACCACAGCTAGGTGGACCCCAAAGGGGAAGGTGGGCTCTGCGTGGTATATGGCCTCGACGGTGAGCTGGGCCTCCGCCTTGCCTCTGTAGACCGCCTTAACCACCTCGGCTATAGACACGCTCCTGCCGCCGCATTGAAACTCGCCCCTCTTGTACTCCGGCTTGCACCCCAAGAGCGCCTCTGCGGCTTTCGCCAGCTCTTGCTTGAGCCTCCGCGCCGCCAAGACGGCGGCCGAGCCCCCGGCCGTTATAGAGCGGCTGCCCATAGTCCCGATGCCGTCGCCGACGTACGCTGTGTCGCCCCAGAACACCCTGATCTTCTCAATGGGGACCTCCAGCTCGTCTGCAACTATTTGGGCCAGGGCTGTGGCTAGGCCCTGTCCGTGGGGCGTCAAGGCGGTGTAGAGCGTGAAGCTCCCGTCTCTTTCGGCCCTCAAAACGGCGGTCTCGTAGCCGAAGGTGGTGATCTCGACGTAGACGGAAAAACCGACGCCTATTATGCGCCCCCTCTTCGCCTCCTCGTCCGCCCACCTCCTCAAGTCGCGGTAGCCCAGCCTCTCAAGCGCCTTTTCGAAGGTGGCGACGTAGTCGCCTGTGTCGTACGTAACGCCGAAGACGTTTCTATAGGGCAGTTGCCTAATTAGGTTCCGCCTCCTTATCTCCACCCTGTCCATCCCCAGCACGTCGGCCACGTGGTCCATGATCCGCTCTATGAAGAGCGTGGCCTCGGGCCTGCCTGCCCCTCTGTAGGCGCTTAGAGGCGTCTTGTTGGTGAGGACCGCCACCGCCCGTACCCTGCCGTGTCTAATGTCGTAAGGCCCCGGAAGCATCTGCGCCGCAGTGTCCGCCAGCCCCTCGCCCCAGTAGTAGGCGCCGGCGTCGGCGTAAACAGTGCCGGTCACCGCCAGTATCCTCCCGTCGCGGGAGGCGCCTACCTTGTACTCAAGCGTCAAGGCCCTCCCGTGGGTTGTGGCCTTGAAGTCCTCGCTTCTGGTGGCCACCCATTTGACAGGCGCCTTGAGCCTATAGGCGGCCGCCGCCACACAGACCTCCTCCGGGTACACCAAAAGCTTCGAGCCGAAGGCGCCGCCGACGAAGGGCTGAATAGCCCTCACCCTGGCCAGCGGGAGGCCCAGGGCCTTGGCCACCTCCTTCCTCACGTCGAACGGGACCTGGGTGGAGCTCCATATCGTGAGCACGTCGCCGTCGTAAGCCGCCACGACGCCCCGCGGCTCCATGGCGGAGGGTATGATGCGTTGTATGACGAACCTCCCCTCCACCACGACGTCGGCCTCCTTCAAGGCGCGGTCGGGGTCACCGCCTTCGTACACCTTATCATGCACCACGTTGCTGCCGAGGCTTTCGTCGACCAGCGGGGCGTCCGGCCTCAAGGCCTCGTATATGTCCAACACGGCGGGGAGGGGCTCGTAGTCCACAGCCACCTTCTCCAGAGCTTCGTATAGGAGATATCTATCCCGGGCCACGACCATGGCCACCGCCTCGCCTTGGTACCTCACCTTGCCGCCCGGCGCGAAGTTGAAGGGCTCCCCGTCGCCGGGGCCGAACGCCGCCACGACGCTTGGCATCTTTAACGCGTCTGAGAAATCCACCTTGAGGACCCTGGCGTGGGCGTAGGGCGACCTGACGAAGCCGGCGTACAACATGCCGGGGAGCTCTATGTCGTCGAAGTAGACGGCCTTGCCCCGCAGGATCAACTCGTCCTCAACCCTGAGGATGGGCCTGCCGACGTACCTCATAGCCCGGCCACCTCCTTCACAGCATTTATGATGTTCTGGTACCCAGTGCAGCGGCACAACACGCCGCTTAGCCCCTCCACCACCTCCTCCTCGCTCTTCACGCCCCGCCTCACTAAGTAGTACGCCGTAATCAACATGCCGGAGGTGCAGAAGCCGCACTGCGCCGCGTGGTGCCGCTTAAAGGCGTCGCGCAGCTTCTCCATAACCTCGTCGCTGTAGTCGGCCGTGTATATCTCTGCGCCGTCCGCCTGCACGGCCAAGACGTTGCAACTCTTCACAGGCCTGCCGTTCATGAGGACTGTACAAGCGCCGCACGTGGCCGTGTCGCAGCCCACCCGCACGGACTTGTAGCCGAGCTCCCTAAGCACGTGGACCAAAAGCTTTCTCGGCTCCACGTCCACCTCGTGGAGAACTCCGTTGACCTTCAGCGTGATCTTCATAGCCTCGCCAGCGCCCTCTTCACAGCAACGGACAACAACGCCCTGCGGTACTCGGCGGAGGCTCTGAAGTCGGCAGGCGGCTGGGCCTCCTTGGCCGCGGCCTCGGCGGCCGACGCGATCACGTCGGCGGTTAAGGGTGCGCCGGAGAGAAGCGCCTCCACCTTCCTCAGCCGGACGGGCCTATCCGCGGCGCCCAGCGCCGCCACCCGCGCCCACGAGACGTGGCCCTCCTTCACCTCGGCCGCCACGGCAACGGCCGCCAAGGCGAAGTCGTTGTGCCTCCTTGCAAACTTCACGTAGGCCCCCCGCGGCGGACATCTGAACTCCAGCCCCGCCACAAGCTCCCCCCTCTCCAGCGCAGTCTGGTAGGGCCCCTTAAAGAAGTCGTCTATGGCGATTTCCCTCGCGCCGTCGGGCCCGACAGTCTTCACCACGGCGCCCAGGGCAAGCATGGCGGCCGGCCAGTCGCCGAAGGGGTCTGCGTGGGCGAGAGAGCCGCCGACGGTGCCCAACGACCTCACCTGCGGATCTCCGATCCTAACGGCGACCCCCCGCAGAAAACCACACGGCGACTCCTCAAGCTCGTAATGACGCACAAGAGCCCCCACCTCCACCACGTCGCCGTAGCGGAGATACCGGAGCTCCCGCACCCTCCCAATGTCCACAAGAACGCCGTAGCTAGCCACGCGGAGCTTAAGCAGAGGGATTAAGCTCTGCCCCCCGGCGAGGGGCGCCGCGTCTTCACGCCTAGACAAGACATCCACCGCCTCAGACAGAGAAAAGACGCGGATATACTCAAAATTCGGGGGAATCATTAACGTTGCTAACTCGCCACTTAAAAAATATTAAGACGATCGTAGACACTTCCCAATTCCCAATATTAAATACACCCCCTCACACCCGCCGCGCGA
>JAEMPK010000068.1 GCA_022759345.1 Pyrobaculum sp.
AACATTAAGAAGATTGAAGACGACGAGTTAAAAATGGCGATTCAACACTACTATAGGATAAGAGGCTGGGATAGAGATGGAATCCCCACTAAAGAGACTATGAAAAACTACTCCCTGAACTAACCTAAGCAGTTTGTTGAAGTGCGGTGGCTTTTTGAGTTAAAGACTCTACAAAGACGGTCATCTTCCTCCTCAATATCTTAAAGGCCTCACGCAAAGCGGTCTCTACGTCATAATTTCCAAAAGACTCAACCCAGAAGACGTATTTGTAGCGATCCCATTCAACCGTCAGCCTCTCGCCACATAGATCTTTACATGTCCACGCCTTGTTAAAGGTGCATTCTAACGGATCTTCGAGGTTTTTACAAACTTCTTGACACATCTCCCGGCATTTTTCATCTTTCACCTCGACCCTGGGGTAGTAGTAATAACTTGCAACTGCGGCTTGCCATTTCGCGTGGTCTTTCGCCCGGCCTAGCTTCGCATATGCCTCAATTGTTATGTTCTGACCTTTTACAAGTTTCACAATTGGAATATCCTTATACACAGGCGAGATGTCTGGTCGTTCAGACACCAAGTCGCCGGAGTACACAGTCATTTCACTCTCGGCGGTCACTTGTAACGTAAGTCTAGTCATGCACTCCGAGGGATCAGCAAGACCTGATTCGCAGTCTTCAAGAGATGGAAGGGACTGAAGCGGCGTAGTCAATGGAATAAGCCCGAGTCTATGGGCCAACATTTCGTCGTACATCACAGAGGTGTTGTTCACCACTACTACAGAGTCGATGGCCATAACGGGCAACTCAGAGATTAAAACCCTCCTGAGGGAGTTAACAAGAGACGGGTAAGCTCCTTCTATGACGGCTTTTAAAAACAGCGGAGATTTCTCAACAACTCTCCCCTGGGGCATTACCTAGTCGGCTTTTGCTTCTTGCCACGCCAAATAGCCCAAAGCGAAACGCCGTTCACCTTAATTACTTTAAACCTCACGCCGGGAATATCGCCGAGAGACCGCCCCTCTGGACCGCCTATACGTTCAATAACTACTTCATCGTGTTCATTTATGTAGTTCAAACTACCGTCCAAGGGGACGAACGCGGTCACCACTTTGCCGTTTTTCACAAGTTGTACTCTTACACATTTACGCACCGCCGCATTTGGTTTTCTTGCCTCAACTCCGACTTTCTCAAGGACTATTCCTCGTGCCATTGGAGCGCCTTCTAGAGGATCGTACTTCTCCACGAGACCCAACATTTTCCGTTTGTACGTGACGTCGTTCCACCTAAATTTCTGCCTCTTCCTCTTCAACTTTCCACCTGCGAATAACCCATACGGCGATTTTTTGCCAGGCACGCCCCTTTATAACGAAGTCTTAATAAACTTTATAGCCCGGCGTAGAGACGAAACTACACCAATATTATCTTCTCTATGTCGAAATAACGCTTAGCTAAGATCTTCGCCCTTGCTATATTACGTCCGTTTTTACCAATGGCTATGCCCTTATCTTCAGGCGCCACAGTTGTGATGGCAACTTTCGAGCCCGAGGGCGACTTAGTCACCTTTACCATTATCACCTTAGCTGGATAGAGACTGTTCTTTATGAGCTCTTCAGGGCTTTCACCAGATTCCACAATTTCCACGTCCTTACCAACTATATTTTTTAGCATTTTTACGTTGGAACCCCCTTTACCTACCGCCAAGGCGGCTTGATTCTTCTGAACAACGAAAATCAGCCTGGAGTATTCATTATCTATAACTACATCTATCGGCGTCACGCCAGTGATGCTCTCAAAAAGCGTTGCGTACCTAATTTCTTCTTCTGTAAGTCGAATATCAGGCATGTTCTACAAGTTTTAAAATCTCGCTCTGGCCTGGGTCAATCACAGCAATTGCCATAATACGGTGAGGTCTCTTTGCAGCAGCTCCCAGCTCAATACTTGAGCCAGGGAATAAAAAGACAGGTATGCCAGCCAACCGGGCGTAGTACTCTATGTCGTCACGAGCCCACCTAGGGGCATTCGCCGCCAGTATCACCATCTTCGGAGTCCCCGCCAATACTGCCTTCTTTGTCTCCTCAAAGCCTATGACGACCTTGCCCGTGTTGATAGCTACTTGGAGCTCTCTGCCTATATCGACCACGTTGCGCGGATGAAAGAATTGTTTATAAAGTTTACAACGCCGAACGTCCTATCAACCACGTAAGCGCCTCCAATAGATGTACCGAGTCTCTGCGAGAAAGTAACTAGTCCATTGGCTTCACCTCTATAAATTTCAGAGGTACATTAGTTCAAAGTAGCTACAGAGATTGCCTAAAAATCTTAAAGATTCGCTAGAACTGCATTAGAAGCTTAACAATGCCAGTGCCTACAGGGACGTATTTACCCGCGATTATATTTTCTACAACTCCTCTAAACTGCTCCTCCTCTCCCCTCACCGCAGCTTCTACCAAAGTCTTCACTGTGACCTCAAACGCAGCACGGGCTAGAGGCGACTCCTTAGCTCCAACGACTCCATGCCGCCCTATGGGCTTCAGTCTGCCAGACCAAGTCATCGCATCTGCGACGAGGTACATGTGGCGGATGTCCACATCGAGACCCTGATCCTCAAGGACACGCTTGATTTCTTGCGCCACCAACGCTCTGGCGGCCTCGATGCCTAGAACTTCCTCCACTTCGTGAAGGTCGTTGCTGTAGGTCCTTGTGGGGTCTACCTCTTCCAGCTGAAGCACTGCCTCTAGATTTGACCCCTCGGCTACTATGAACCACTCATCATTTCTAGAGTCGTACTGAAGCACGACCTTTCTTATGCCCTTTATGCCGGATATCTTAATCTGTAGCACCTTGTCCCGTGCCTTTCTGATCTTTAACACATCGGGGGTCGTCAACGTGAACGTGATCGTATACCCACGCACAGTTACCGACATGTCCTTTCCCTTTGCCTTACTTACAATCTTCTCAACGTCCTTCAGACTCAACCCACGGTACTTCAGTTGATCCGGGTCCAGCGTAATCGTCACAGCGCCAGTCACATAGTCTACGTCTACCTCCTTGGCCAACATCTCAAGCGTCACTTGCTGTATCTTCTTCGCGACGGCCTCCGCAGCCTCTCTACTCTTGTTATGAGGCGGCTTTAGATAAATAAACATAAGCGGGGTAGAGGGCTTCCTCCTAGCGTCGACTATTTCTATCAACCTAGGCAGACCCCTGGCCATGGAGAACTCCCTCAAACCGGCGTAGTGGAATGAACGCAGAATCATCTGAGTGCCTGGTTCGCCTATCGACTGAGCCGTCACAATGCCGATTGCCTCACCTGGATCTATCAAAGAAGTTATATACAGCTTAAGTACACGGTAAATTAACCGTGCCGCTCTCTCTTCGTCCAAGTCTTTCACGGCGTTTTCAAGTTCTCTATACAGCGGTTGCGGCAGTATCTGTGAAATCTTTGTCAGCAACTCCTGTTTGGAGATCATCTTATCCACAGCTTCAACGACTTAATGTCGGCTATCTTTCCGTGGTCGGAGCGGCTTACGTCAACGCCGTCTTCGCCATAGAGCAACTGCATTAGAGACTCATCGCCGAACCTCACAGTGCCGTCGTAGGCGACGTACACGTCTTGTAGTGCATTAATAAGCCGTCTTTGCATGTAACCCGACTGCGCCGTGCGCACTGCGGTATCTATCAGCCCGTCTCTACCTGCGGCCGCGTGGAAGAAGTACTCAACTGGCGTAAGTCCACATCTGAAACATCTCCGCACGAAGCCGCCAGCATAGGGGCCTATGTCGCCTACGGGGAAGTGCGGCAG
>JAEMPK010000029.1 GCA_022759345.1 Pyrobaculum sp.
TAAGTCATTTTCAACACCTCGTCGATGACAACTACGGTGGGGATAGTTGTAAAGGATGGGGTCGTCTTAGCCACAGACAAGAGAGTTACTGCAGGCTATTACATAGCGCATAAGCGCGGCGAGAAGATTTGGAAAATTGACGACCATGTAGCCGCCACCATGTCTGGCGGCGTCGCCGACCTTCAGTCTGTCCTGTCTTTTCTCACCCTCCGTGCCAGAGAGTACAAAATGGAGTACAAGAGGCCTATACCCATACGCGCCTTGGTGAATTACGTGTCTCTAGTCCTCTTCTACTCCCGTCCTTACATATACCTAGTGCACTCGATAATTGGTGGGGTGGACGAGGAGGAGGGGGCTGTACTATATATGACTGACTGGCTTGGCACCGTGACTAAGGAGAGGTATGTGGCCACGGGCAGCGGCTCGCCCTACGCCATGGGCGCGCTTGAGGTTGAATACCGGGACGACTTAACTCTTGAAGACGCGGTTAATCTCGCCATAAAGGCAGTGAAGGCTGCGATTAGAAACGATCCCGGCTCTGGCGAGGGAATAGACGTGGTCACGATCACGAGAAAAGAAGGATTTAGACGCGTCTTCACGGCGCAACAAAAGATAGTGTTGCCGGAGTAGAGTCCAACAACGCTTCCAGACTCTAAACATAAAAACACTCAGCATCTAACATATATGCAGATTGAAGATGTGTGGATTAGGAAAGTATTTACTGGCCGTGGGGACGTCACTGTTGAAGTCGAATTAACGGTAGAAGATCCCTCGTCTGGCGAGGTTTTAGTCACTAGAGCCGCTGCGCCTGCCGGCGCCTCCAGGGGTATGCACGAAGTGGCCTACTTCCCCGAAGGGGGTGTAGACGCCGCCTTGGCGGCTTTTGAGAAGCTAGTGGCGCCGGAGGTCGTCGGACTAGACGTCACAGAGGCCTACGTGGTAGATGGTAAGCTCGAGGAGGTTGACGGCACTCCTAGGTTTGAGCGTATCGGTGGCGCGGTCGCCATAGCGACTTCCTTCGCGGCGGCCGAGGCCGGCGCAGCGGCGTTGGGCATACCGCTTTTCGCCTTTATAGGCGGCGCATACGCGCGGAAACTCCCCCTGCCGCTCGGCAACGTGATAGGCGGAGGAAAACACAGCAGAGGGCTGGGCCCCGACATACAGGAATTTCTCGTCATGCCGCTTAATCCTCCGGACATCTTCACAGCTGTGTACGCCAACGTTGAGGTCCACAAGAGGGCGCTTAAACAGATCCTTAAGGTGGACAGCTCCTTTACAGGCGGTAAAAACGACGAAGGCGCCTGGACGCCGCGTATATCTTCACGCACCGCTCTAAAGATATTGAAGGAGGTCGCGGCGGAGGTCGGCGGCGAGTTAGGTGTTGAAATAGGTTTAGGCGTAGACGTCGCTGCGTCTAGCCTCTGGAACGGGGAGAAGTACGTCTACAAGAACGAAGGCGTCGAGAGGGGGCCGAGAGAACAGCTGGAGTTTGTGGCTAAGCTGATTGAAGAGTTCGACCTCGTATATGTAGAGGACCCCTTCCACGAGGAGGATTTTCAGTCTTTTGCAGAACTGACAGATAAGTACCGAGACAGGTTGATAGTCGGCGACGACCTCTTTGTCACAAATCCGGCGCGTATAAGAGAGGGGGGCAAGCTCAAGGCGGCCACCGGCGTGATAGTGAAGCCTGACCAGATAGGAACTCTCCTCAGAGCTTACCAGGCGGTAATCACGGCGAGAGAATACGGCATGAGACCCGTGGTCTCGCACCGCTCGGGAGACACAGAGTACAAAACCCTCGCGCATATAGCCGTGGGCTTCGGCGCAGACGTGATAAAGACCGGCATCATGGGCGGCGAGAGGACGGCGAAATTGAACGAACTTATTAGGCTGGGTGACTACCTAGGCAAATGGGCTGTCCTTCCACAGCGCCATTGGCGATAGGAAACAACGTATTTTAATGACTTCCAACGGGGTTGTGTGGGGGTCCGCGTAAAGATGCGTATTTGGGTCGACAAAGACGGGCAAGAGATCATAGGCCCTGGCATTTACAACATCTTGAAGACATTGGAAGAAACGGGGTCTATAGCCTCTGCTGCGAGGAAGCTTGGTTATTCTTATAAATTTATCTGGACGTACATAAAGAAGCTTGAAGACGTGTTAGGCGTCCCGCTTGTGGAGTCCCGCCGTGGAGGCAAAGAACGAGGCGTCACAGAGCTCACAGAGGTGGGTAAACTTCTGTTAAATTACTACGAGTCGATGAACAGAGATGTGGAGCAGGTGGCAAAAACGTGGGAAGCCCGGTTTTCAGAACTCATATCGGCCTTAGAACAATACAAATCTGAGAAGGCTTCGAGAGAGGGCGAAGAGGAGATACCCTACTACGAGGAGGAGTAGAGCTTGAGCTGTCTCCCAAGGTGTCTGTTGTTGCCGTTGTTTGTATCTGCCTCATACTCACGGTCTTGGGGGCTGGAGTATCCCCCATGTGTTCTCTCGCCGCCGTGGTGTAGGTCAGCAGGCCCTTGGGGTGGTACGCCTCTCTCATCTTGTCTTCGTATACTTCGTATCTGCTGAACGCCGACTCCAGCTTGGTCTCCTTCACGGCTCCGTTTTGGGCGCAGTATGCCTTCCGACCTAGAGATGTGCATATCTCCGACCTGTCCCTAGCCACATACACCCCATGTACGGTCTGTTTACAGACCTCTGCTTAATCACCTCCAACCATCCACAGGCATTTGCACAGAACCTTCGCCATCTCCACCAGCCTATCTTCGCATGCGGCGTCCATACCCCAACCCGATCAACGTCCCCAGCCCTAGATACTCCTTCAGCGATTCCTCAACGGGACCCGGCCGAGGAGGGGTAAAACTTAAACCGTGGCTCCCGCCGGGTTAAGGCGTCTCTAAGTGCGTGGAGTAGCCCCTCTGTATCTCTATTCCTAATGTACGGTAGAAGATCTACTACTGGCTCCGAGTAGATACAAGTCTTGAGTTTTCCATCGCTCGTGAGCCTCATGGTGGAGCAACCGCTACAGAAGGTTGGGTTACTGTAGTTTTTAACAAGTTCAATAACAACTCCGCCAAGTATAAACATCGGCCTGTTGTGGAGTTCTTTTCTAAGCCCAACCGGTCTACCTCCCAGCTCAGTTATGGTTTTTGCGACGGTTTCCACAGGCTCGTAAAAACGACTGAATACGTCCGCGCCTTGTCCCGTTGGCATAAGTTCTATGAACTGTAGAGATGCGCCTAGCGAGGAGGCGAGTTTGACGAGCTCCTTAACGCTTTTCCTGTCTGTATTCACGTCTTTCAACACCACTGCGTTTAGCTTTATCGACATCCCAAGTTCTCTACTCTTATGAAGCCCACGTAGAACCTCACGTAGGAGGTTGGCCGGCGTGCCTGTAACTTTTGCGTATATTTCCGGTTCAGTTGTATGCACCGACACGTTTATTCTACGCAACCCGGCCGAGCTCAGCCTCTCAGCCCATCTGTTTAACAGATAACCATTTGTAGTCAACGAGACTGGGGCTCCTGTCTTTGCGATATTCGCCACGATGAGGTCTATGTCCCGTCTCAGAAGCGGTTCACCCCCCGTTATCTTGAAATCTAAAACTCCAAGAGAAGCAAAGAAAGAGGAGATAAATCCATAATCTTCAGCAGTTAGATAAGTTCCCTGTCGTCTAAGTTGCCCTTCGAAGTGGCAGAAGACACAGTTATAATTACAGTCGTCGTTCACCACATACCTAACCTTCAGGAATGGCCTTCCATACCTGTCAAATAACA
>JAEMPK010000080.1 GCA_022759345.1 Pyrobaculum sp.
CATTGTAGAAAAATGACATACTTATAAAAGTGTATCCACAAGGCGCAGGAAAATATCCATCAGCCGTCGGTCTCGCGTTCATAAAATCCCTAGACCGTCTTCTCATCACGCCATAACATAAAGTAAAAACTAAAATACTTATAAAGAACGCATATCAACGCCATAATGTCGGCGTTGATTATAGACAACGTTGACCCGATCATAAAAGAGCGACTAGAGCGCATAGGGATAAAGGTGGATTTACGACCCAGTATTTCGAAAGAGGAGCTGATAAAAATAATAAAGGACTATAATATTTTAATATTCAGAGGAAGGTTGAAAATAGATAAAGAGGTAATTGACTCTGGCACTAATTTAAAAATCTTGGCGAGATACGGCGTCGGGCTTGACAACGTTGACGTAGAGTATGCGGTAAAGAAAGGCGTTGCCGTAGTCAGCGCGCCGCGCGCCCCCACCCAAAGCGTAGCTGAACTCACCCTTGGTCTCATGTTGGCGGTGGCCAGGCGAATTCCCCTCCTTGACATCAAGGTGAAAGGAGGTGAGTGGCCAAAGGGCAAATACATAGGTATAGAACTTGGCGGAAAGACACTGGGGGTTATAGGATTTGGGAGGATCGGCAAAGCAGTTGCACACTTGGCCCGCGGCATTGGAATGCGGATATTAGCAACAGATGTAATTGATGTAAGTGCAGATGCGGAAAAGATAGGTGGTAAACAAGTGCCGCTTGAACAATTGTTAAAAGAAAGCGACGTCGTTTCTATTCACGTGTCGTTAACTCCCGAGACCTATAGACTACTCAATGCGGAGAGGCTGGCCCTCCTCAAGGACAACGCAATTTTGATAAATACCAGCAGAGGCGAAGTGATAGATCACGAGGCGTTGCTACAACACCTAGACAGGTTATGGGGCGTTGGTCTCGATGTACTTCCAGAAGAGCCTCCGAAAAATCCGCAACTAAGGAAATTAGTAACGCATGAAAAAGTTGTAGTCACGCCGCACGTGGGTTCCGAGACCTATGAAGCAATGAGAAGACTAGCTGAAGAACTCGCCTCAAATATTGAAGAGGTGATTTCAAGAGTAAAGTTATGAAGTACCTAACCCCTGGCCCAGTTCAACTGCCCAAATTTGTGGTAGACGCCGTGGCGAAGCAACCGCCTTTCCACAGAGGTGACGAGTTTAGAAATCTCTTCAAGTCTGTCTTGGATAAACTTAATGCTCTCTATCAAGCACAACCCGTCGTGATGCCCGGGACGGGCACGTTGGCTGTAGACACCATGATTTACAATTACGTAAATCCAGGCGAGAAAGTGTTGGCGTTAGTCTATGGCGAGTTTGGAAAGAGAGCTGTCGAAACGGCGAAAATCAGAGGGGCGAAGCTAATAGAGATAGAGCGGGACACACCGCCTGTGCCAGATGAGGTAGAGGACATATTGAGAAAAGACCCTGAGATAAAAGCCGTGTTGGTCGTATATAACGAAACTAGCACAGGTATCGCTTATAAACAAATGAAGAGACTAATAGACGTCGCGAAGGCGTACGGCGTTCTACTTCTCGTAGACGGCGTCTCTGGATTCCCCGCGGAGCCTCTTCCCCCAGGCGTTGACGTGATGGCAACGGCATCACACAAGGCCTTGCTGGCGCCACCTGGCGCATCTATACTCTACTTAGCCGCAGAACCTCGGGCAACCGCCGGCGTACCTCCCTCCATGGACCTCAGGAAATTCATAAAATCTATGCAACATCTAGAGACGCCGTATACGCCGCCCATACCTATACTCTTCGCTCTAGACGTCTCCCTCAGCTACATCTTAGAGCTAGGCGCACGATACACAGATATCCATCGAGAGAGGACAGAGTACTTATATTCGTCGCTAAAGCTGAGACCAATCCCGCCCCCCTCCACGCGTAGCGTCACGGTGGCTGCATTTCACTGCGAAAAACCTAAAGAGGTCATCTCAAAGCTGAGGGAGGGGGGCTACGTCATAGCGGGCGGTATGTACAAATATAGAGAGAAATCAATTAGAATAGGAGTTATGGGAGATATAACGATTGACGATCTTAAGAAAGTCGTAGATATAATTAACAATGTGGCTCGATGAGGCTAACTGCAAACTTTGTATAATTACCTCAAGAACCGGAGATTTAATACGACTAAATAAGCCTGACAAGTTGCCAGAGGTCTTAAAAGAGCTTTCCCAGCTTTTACAACATCCCAGCAGAAGCGAGGCGTTTTCTTTCAGTTTTCAAAAAATAACTGAGCTGGTCGGCAACACCGACCCCTATAGAGAGTACAAGGAGAAGCTCACCGCAGTGGGCAGACGAGTCGCAGAGGCTGTAAGGCAGAGGTTGCAACAAGTCTCGTGGGATTTAAAAACTGCGTTGAGGATAGCTGCCGCCGCGAATATAGTGGACACAAGCGTCTTGGGCTACAGACCCAAGAAGTTGGAAGAGGCTGTGTGGGATCCGCCGGCGATAGAGGAGTATCTTGACCTACCGCCTCACGTCTACTACGTACTGGACAACGCAGGCGAGGCGCAGATAGACCTAGTAGTAGCTGAGGCGCTGGAGAGAAACGGGGTCAAATCTACGTTTGTGGTGCGTTCCAAACCGTACGAAATAGACGTAGTAGAAGAAGATCTCGCGAGCTATAGAGTAATCAAAACTCCAGGCAATATATCACCTGTGCGTTGGCTCAAGGAAGGCTTCATCTTGGCGAAAGGAATCGCAAACTTCGAGGCGTATATCGAGTGGGGTGCAGTACCTGCGCTTCTGTTATTCAGAGCTAAATGCGACGTGCTCTCTAGAGCGTTCTCTGTGCCGCGTAACGCGCCTATTATAATCACTGGAGAACAAGCAAAATATATTATCCAGTTACGAGAAGCTTGACTGGAATACCGTTTTTGTACTGAACGGTTATTTTCAACGTCTCGAGACCGCCTTCTTTGATGACCGACTGCGCGACCTCTCTCACCTTTTTCAACACGCTGAGGAGGTCAACCATGTGTCTATACGACTCTTCCAAAATTTCATACTTAACCATGGGGTTGGGGTCCACGTATAGCTGGAGGCCTGTGATCTCAAGAGGTGCGCTTCCCTCGCCGCCTCTGCCGCTGAACTTCTTTAAAAGCTCTTGAAGCCTCCTATACCGCTCCAACGATGGTCTCAGCCCTTCAAGCTCAGTCTCCACAGCCTTGACAAGTTCCTCTAATTGTTTTATCTGCGCATTAAGCTCAGAGAGAAACTGACTAGCGTCGTTGAAGGTCTTTACTGAGTATATGTCCATATACTTCTGCTCCCACTCTGTTTATAAACGCATCGCTTAAGTAATCCACGGGTTTTTCCTCACGAGATCTCCCTCGTATGAATTAACACGGATTTCGTATCCCTCTCTACCAAGCTGTGCCTGGATACACTCACTTACGTGGGTAAAACGCCGTTTCTTGATCACGTAAACCCTAGACCCTTGCACAAACGGTCCTACGACTTCTTCGCCAATATACTTTTCAACGAAGGCGTCGACCGCCTCGTCGTAAACAGGCGGACCTCGATGCAACACATACGGCATAAGTTCTAACTGGTCCATAACATAGACAAGCGAGACGTAACTATTTTCGTCGCTTTCCACACCCCACCTAAATACTCTGAATCCACACTTCTTAAACCACTGGTACAAACTCCTCCCCATTTTCTTATATCTCCCCCACACGGTGTCCGGCGGCTCGTTCGGGTAGGGAAACACAACCTCCACTACATTAAGCCGTATTGGGGT
>JAEMPK010000026.1 GCA_022759345.1 Pyrobaculum sp.
CCCGCATCCCGCGGGGAGGCCTCCTTAGGTGGTCCGCCAGGCCGCTCATAGAGACAATTTCACGACCAGCACCTGCGTAACCACGACGCCCTGTTGTTTAATAGCAGAGAGAAGCCTGGGGAAGAGTCTATTAGACATGCCTATGTATTCTGGCGGCGTGACGCCGGGTTCGAGGTCTTTGATCACATACTGCATGCCCACCGCCACGCTACCCGTCGCTATCTGCATGGCGGTCCAGCCACCCTGCGGCTTTACTAATACCTCGTAGACGATTCTCTTCTCACCTCTTACCCCTATCACTTTCATATACACCACGTCTGGCACATCGAATTTAAGTCTCGCAAGCAACTTCGCCGTCACCTCCCGAGGCGGCGGCTCCCCCTCCTCTGCCATAAAGCCTAGGTCTCTGAGGAGACGTATCTTCTCCACATGACCTGGCCATCTCAGCGTCTTCTCGTACATCGTAGAGACCTTGTCGGCGAGCGTCTTGAGAAGTGTCCTAAGCCCATCTGTGTAAAACGCCTCCAATGTGCCTATTGGCGAATTTATGTGCTCCACGTCACTAAGGGGGTCCACGACTGTCTTCTCACCGCTTTTGATAAGTCTGGCAGGTCTCGTATACTCCTCAATGAGGTCCAGAGGGCTCCAAGTTATTGAATAGCCGAGCGGACCCACGGGCCTTTCGGGTATGCCCCCCACGTATATCCCGAGCTCGTCCACATGTCCCAAGTCGGCCACGAGCCTTCCCGTCAGAATATTGCTGAGGCCAGGCGCCACGCCGGCGTCGGGCACATACCTAGCTCCGGTCTTCACGGCGACCTCGTGAAGGGTGAAGGGGTCCTCGGCATAAAAGGAGACGTCAATTACGTCTAACCCCGCCTCTACGACGCGTCTAGATGCCTTATATGCAACGTTGCCAGGCAAGGCGTTTATCACAATGTCGTAGTCGCCTAAGGGAACCTCTAAAGCGTCTTGTTGCACTGCTGCCGGACAGCCCTTGGCCTTGTCCACAGCCACCACCTCATGTTTAGTAGAAAGAAGCTCGTATATGTATCTACCTATGTGCCCACACCCCAGCAGGAGTATCTTCACGACTTTACGACATTACAGTATTTTTATAATTATTTGAATACCACAACCTCTGAGAATATGTAGTTTGCAACGTATCCCGCGGCGACGCCCGCCGCGTAGGCGGCGTACACCCAAACGCCAAGAAGGTGCAGAGCCAGTGTTGTTGCGTAGTTTACCGCATTCCCCACAGCGGTGGCTACGTGGTACTTAGCCCACCCCACGAGAAGCGGAGTGCGTCTCTCTGCAAAAGTCCACCGCCTGTTTAGCAAATAGTTAGAAGTTAGACTTGTCTCTATAGCCAGCGCCACAGAAAGCGGCGTTGGTAGAGACGAAGTCAAATAAAGCACGGCAAAGGCGACGCCGACGCCCGAGGCGCCTACCGCGGCGAATTTGAAAGGACGCCACCGAGCAAGAGCAAGGATTTGTTTGAGGTAGTCTAGTATATGTCTAGTGCCTAGCTTTGAACGGCCCCGCGTCCTGAGGCCGAAGACGTAGGGGATCTCCACTACGCATTTAGGCTTGCATTGGACGAGGACGTCGAGGAGGATTTTGTAGAGGCCTGTGGGCTTTATGTTGGCTATGCAGTCTCTTCGGTACGCGAAGAAGCCCGACACCGCGTCTTTTACGCCTCTTGCCTCTGGGAGGAGGATCCTCGCCAGGAGGACTGCGCCTCGGGACACAAGCCGCCTGTGCCAAGGCCACCCCTCGACGGCGCCGCCCTTTACGTATCTAGAGGCGACGGCGAGACAGCCCCTCTCCGCCGCCTCCACGAGCTTCGGCACGAGCTCCGGCGGATGTTGAAGGTCGGCGTCCATCACCACTATCACCTCCCCGGCGGCCAGCCGGGCCCCCTCCACCACCGCGCTTGAAAGCCCCCGGCGACCCTCCCTCACGAGAACCCTCACGGGGTATCTGCCGGAAAGACTCCTGGCCACCTCCGCAGTCCCGTCCGGACTCCCGTCGTCAACCACAACCACCTCGTAATCCCTCCCCGCCAAGGCCCTGTCGAGACGCTCCACTAGCTCAGATATGTTCTCCGCCTCGTTATACGTGGGCACCACTACAGAGATCATATTACTACGACGTCTTTGCTGTGCCGCCGTATATACACCATTTTAAATTTGTCTACAACCGCAAAGTATTAAAACACCGCATTTGCTCATTGGTGTGGATTTAAAACGATTTTTTACAGAAAAAGTAGCCTTCGTATATGGGCCCAGCGGCTCCGGCAAGACTATACTAATTTCGAAAGTCGCCTTTGAATTCGCCAAAGAAGGTACAAGAGTGTTATGGATAACTTTCAACGAAAGAAGAGACACGCTGTATGAGACGTGGAAAAGCTTTGGCTGGCGGCCGGAGGAGGTCCTCGTGTACGATTTCCCCTTTGTGCCGCAGTACAGAGAGGCGCTCTTCAACCAGGTGGTAGACCTGGCCTATAGAGAAAAGGCAGAGGTCTTCGTTATAGATGGCGTGGAGGCGATAGTCTTTGACCGCGCCTCTGCGGACGCCTTGGCTAAGTTGGGGCTTTTCAGCGTCGTAGGCATAGAGGCGCGGTATAACCCGCTGGGAGATATAGCCGACGTCATTATAAAAATGGAGGCGAAGTACAAAGACTACGCCACCATTAGGAGGATGAAGATCCAGAAGGCGCGGGGCATAGAGGTGCAAAAGCCTATTTACTACGTGGCAGTGCTCCCCACGGGACCTGTCGTGTTGACAAACGAACAGGCGCCTTTGGCAGAGCATAAGTATGTGCCGCCGCCCGGCCTTTTGACGCATTTTGTAAAAGAGGTCCCCCTAGGTTCACAAATAGCCGTATACGGCCCCTATCAACGGCTCTCAGCTGCGGTGGTGGACTCGCCTAACTCCATCGCGTATATCCACAAGCACTACCAATTGGGATTCTTTAAGAATGCAAAGCCGCGGCTGGTCTCTCCGTTTGAGCACCGACGCCTAGAGCACTACGCCCAGAGGACACTTTCCCAGTACATAATTACACTCGACGCAGAACAAGTGCCGAAATGGTTTAGATCTTTCAGAGACCAGAGGGCGGTTTGGGTAGATATCTACACGACACCGCCAGACGTCGCAGACTACGACTACGTGTTCTACGTAGACAAGGAGAAGATAAGAATAGAACACTCGCCAGAGCCCCCGCCGCAGATTGAATTACCTCTCAAGTAGTTTCAACACCTCTCTTGGCTGAAGCTCTGCCTCGATGGGCGCCCTATCTATAAGTTTCAGAAGCTCCTCTTCGTAGGCTGGCTTCTCCTCGGATTTATAAAACACTCCTATGGGTATCTTCCCGTAGGGGTCCACCTCCCGTGGCTGTATATACGCCTGTCAGACGCCCTTATCTGGTAAAACATTGTCGGGTTCCCCTTTATTATAGAGCCATGTTGTCTATATGCAAACGCGTGTAGCCGAGTCTTGCAAACACAGTGACAAGCGTCCTACTAGTCGTCTCTTAAAGATAATGCAAGTTTCAGGTGAACTGCTTATAAACATTTTACCGCGGTGTAGTTCCCGCAGTGAACTTGAGTTCCTCACGTAAAACACGTCGTGAACTTCCCTTTGTCCTTAAAAGCGGCGAATTATGGAGACATCATGGAAATAATCGTAGTGGGCAGGGGGCCGCGTCCAGGTCTCTACTACATCGC
>JAEMPK010000069.1 GCA_022759345.1 Pyrobaculum sp.
CTTGTTGTGCAGTGAGGTTGTTATAGGGGTTGTGGCGCGTAGTGTTTGAGGATTGTCGGGATGGCTTCGCGCAGGTACTTTATGAACCCCGGTTGCTCCGCCAGTGGGGGGAAGAGCTTTGCCTTGCACCTGCCGTATCTCTCCTGGATCTTCTTGTAGATGTATCCGCGGGTGAGCACGACAGGCGCCGCGACGTCTACACAAGGCGCCATGTCTACGTTGGGCTCGCCGTAGAGGAAGGCGACCGGCATGCCGGCGGCTTTAATTTCGCCGGTTGTGTCGGGGCCGTGGAAGATGTACAGCTGGGCGCCGAGGCTCCGCAGATAGTCAACGAAGCCGGGCCACTTGAGCAGTGGAGGCGACTTGACCGTGGCCGCCGCCAAGGCCCTGCGGTAGTCCTCGCCGTCTGCGACGAACAAGGGTATGGCCAGCCCCTCGCCGGCGAATCTAGGCTCCGCCTCCATGAAGGCGTAGCCGGCGCCGACGGCTTCGGCCAGGGCCTTGGCCTGCTCGTTGTGTTGACGGTCGCGGGAGCCGTGGAAGAGGAGGATTACGGCTGGTAGATGCATGCAGGGTCCTCCGCCAGCGGGTCTTTGAAGTAGGCGTAGGCCCTGGCGCGGGAGCCGCCGCAGATGTCTTTGTATTTGCAGACGCCGCATCTGCCCCCGAACTCCCCCCTCCGCATCTTCTGCAGAAGCGGGTGTTCTCGGTATATGTGGACTAGGCTTTGCCTCCTCACGTTGCCGAGGGGGTAGGGGAGGAAGCCGCTTGGGTACACAGTGCCGTCGTACCCCACAAAGATTATGCCGAAGCCGTCTCTAGTAGGCACGATGGTGGGGTCTACGCCCCTAGTCGGCGGTCCCAGTAGCTTGCGGAGTCTCTCCGTCAAGTCGCGGTAGAGGGGGTGGTCGTAGGTCTTGCCTTCGAGGCGTTCTAGCTTCGCCCTTCTGTAGAAGGGGGCCTCTACGGTGCGGACCTGTATGCCGTAGGTGCTCACGTCCACCAGGAACTGTACTGCCGCCTCGTACTGCTCCGGCGTTATGTCCAGCTCCTCTTTGGCCCTGCCCGTCACGATTAGGAAGAACACCTCCCACACCTTCACCCCTAGGTCTTTCAACAGCTTCACAACCTCGGGCAGCTCCGGGAGAGACTTGCGCCAGACCACCGTGTTTACTTGGACGGGGATGCCGAGCTCCACTGCCGTCTTGATGGCCTTCACGGTGTCGTGGAAGCTGCCGGGGACGCCTCTCAGCTCGTCGTGCGTCTCGGGCCGCGCCCCATCTAGGCTGATGGAGATGGACTTGACGCCGTACGCCTTTATCTCCTTAAGCGTCTCTTCGTTTAGGTTGGGGGAGACCGCGGGCGCCAGCGAGACTGGGACCCCTACTGCGTTGGCGTAGTCCACAAGCTCCCAGAGGTCCCTCCGCATGAGGGGGTCTCCGCCGGTTATTATGAGCAACGGCTTGGGGTCGCCGAATTCCGCCACCTGGTCTATTAGGCGCTTCCCCTCGGCTGTGGTGAGCTCGCCGGGGAGGGGCTTCAAGATGGCGTCTGCCCGGCAGTGTTTGCAGGCTAAGGGACAGGCCTTTGTGGATTCCCAAAAGACGAGGAGTGGCGCCGTGTGGAACCTTGCTATGAGCTCCTTTACGTTTTTCACATCTACCTCCCGACTTCTCTTTTTAACTCTTTGAACGCCTCTTCCAACGCGGCTGTCGTCTGTTCCACCACCTCGCGGGTGTGGGCGGCCGAGGTGAAGTTCACCTCGTACTGCGACGGCGCCAGGTAGACGCCGTGTCTAAGGGCTATTTCGTGTAGCTTTAGGTAGAGCCTCTCGTCGCTTTCTCTTACGTCCTGCGGCGTCTTTACGTCGCCTTTCTTGAAGTAGAACTGGAACATGGAGGCTATCTGCTTAACCACCACGTCGAAGCCGGTCCGGCCCGCGGCGTCCTCCACGGCCTTGGCCAGCCGCTGGGCCGCCTCGTCCGCCATGCGGTATGGCTCCCCGGTCTCGAGCTCGGCCAACACGGCGAGGCCCGCCGCCACGGAGACTGGGTGGGCGTTGTAGGTGCCGGCGTTGTAAACAGGGCCGCTGGGCGCCACTAGGTCCATGACGTCTGCCCTCCCGCCGAAGATGCCGATGGGGAAGCCGCCGCCAATCACCTTGCCCAAGGTGGTGAGGTCCGGCCTTATGCCGAAGCGGCCCTGGGCGCCGGAGAGCCCCAGCCTAAAGCCTGTGATGACTTCGTCGAAGATCAGAAGTGCGCCGACTCTCTCCGTCTCCTCTCTCAACGCCTTGAGGAACTCCAAGTCGGGGATTATCAAGCCGTAGTTGCCGGCGACTGGCTCTACGATCACCGCGGCCAGGCGGTCGCCCACCTCTCTTACGGCCTTTGTGAAGGCGTCTGTGTCGTTGTACGGCACGACGACGGTTAGCTTAACTACGTCTTGCGGTATCCCCGCACTGGTGGGGACGCCCCAGGTGGCGGCGCCTGACCCCGCCTTGACCAGAACGTAGTCGTGGGAGCCGTGGAAGTTGCCGTCGAATTTGATCAAGACGTCCCGTTTCGTGAAGCCGCGGGCCAGCCGTATGGCGTTCATGGTGGCCTCGGTGCCGGTGTTGACTATACGCATCTTCTCGAGAGAGGGCATGTGTCTCTTTATCCTCTCGGCGAATTCCACCTCCTGCTCAGTCAGCAACGCGTATATCCAGCCCCGCTCCAGTTGCTCCTCCACGGCCTTCTTCACGCGGGGATGCGCGTGGCCTAGAATCACCGCGCCGAAGGCGAGGCAGTAGTCCACCAGCCGGCCCCTGTCAGTGTATAGGTACGGCCCCGACGCGCCTTTGGCGACGAGAGGCGTGGGGAGGTGCTTCAGGGCCCTCGCCGGCGAGTTGACGCCGCCAGGGAAGACCCGCCTCGCTCTTTCAAAGAGCATATGTTCCATAATTTTTTATGTATTAAATTATGCATATGGGCCGCGTCTACATAGTGGGCGCCGGGCCCGGCGACCCCGAGCTTATAACCGTCAAGGGCCTTAAGCTCCTAGAGAGAGCAGACGTCGTACTTCACGACCGGCTTGTTCCCCGCGAGTTGCTTCGCCGGACGAAGCCTGGGGCTGTGGTGGTCGACGTGGGGAAGCAGCCGGGAGGAGTGGGGCCCAGTCAGGAGGAGATACATAAACTGCTCCTCTACTACGGCGAGAGGTACGAGCTGGTGGTCAGACTCCACGGCGGGGATCCTCTGGTTTTTGGCCGCGGCTTTGAGGAATGTGAGTTCCTCATGTCGAGGGGGATCCCGTGTGAGTTTGTGCCGGGGATCACCAGCGGCTTGGCTGCACCTGCGAAGTACTTCATCCCGCCGGTGCTCCGCGGCGTAGCCAGCTCTGTGGCGTTGGCGACTGGGCGTGAGGACCCCAGAAAGGGGGCGCGGCAGGTGGATTTTAAGAAGTTGGCCTCTGCGGTGGACACGTTGGTGATCTACATGGGGGCCTCGGCGGCTGGAGAGATCGCAAGGGAGCTCATGGCCGGCGGCCTGCCGGAGAATACGCTTGTTGCGGTCATCAAGTCGGCCTACTTCAGCGACGAGGAGTTCTTCACCACAGTGCTCGCCAACCTCTCCTCGGTGCCCAATCCAAGCATAATTGTGGTGGGGAAGGTGGTGGAGCGCGGCGTCAAGCTA
>JAEMPK010000128.1 GCA_022759345.1 Pyrobaculum sp.
CGGCGCCAAGGAAGGCAGAGAGTCCTACGCCTACCTCTTCAAAGGCCTCTACTCCTTCACACAAGACCCGCCTTACGAGATAAACGTCTTGTTCATGCAAGACGGCAAGGCGCTGAGGGTGGGCCGCTTCGCCGCCTTCGTTGCGTCCTTCAGCGAGAAGGGCGACTGCGTCGTAGACGCATTAAAGAAGATGGACCTCGCCGCCTATGGATTCGTTCACTAAGACAGTCGTCGTAGCGACGGTCACCACGCTTCTTCTCCTCCTCGTATTTCTACCACTTGTCCACATAAGCCCGCCGCCCCCCGGCCTCTTCGAAAGCATGGCACTAACAGCCACCTTCGGCCTGGCGGCCGCCGCCATGTCGCTAGTCCCCGGCCTCGCCGCCGCCATGGCTCTGCGGAGAGGCGGAGTCTGGGCCGTCCTGGCGCAGGTTTTGTACGTGCCGGCCGTGGTGCCGCCCACCTCCGTCGGCGTACTGCTACTCGCCTCCTTCAGCTCGCCGAGGCTGTTCTGCACAGAAGGCGTAGAGGCGCTCTGCGGCGCCGCCTCCTTCGTCAATGAGTACATAATCAACAGGCCGCTGGGCGTCTTGATAGCCATGACCGTGATGGCTCTGCCCGTCGCCTTCTCCATATTCGACGGGGCGCTTAGAGAAGAGCGGGCAGAGATATTCTTCCGCTCCCTCGGCCTCTCCGGGCCGAGACTGCTCCTGACGCTCCTCCTCTCGCTTAGGACAGCCACAGTCTCTGCGTTTATCTTCGCGTGGATTAGGAGCTTCAGCGAGCTCGGCGTCTTGCTGATCTTCGCCTCCTACCCAGTCACCGCATCGATATACATATACCAGGCGTGGCTTACCTACGGCGTAGGGCCGACCGTCGGCGCATCGCTCGCCGTAGTCGCGTTGGCGGTCGCCGCGGCCTACCTAGCGAGGCGATGGCTCTCCTCGTAGAAAACCTCACGGCGAGACGCGGCTCCTTTACGCTACGCGTGGAGAGACTAGAGGTCAACTCCGTCGTGGCCGTCGTGGGGCGAAACGGCTCAGGCAAGACCACTCTACTGGACGCCATCGCCGGCGTCATAAAGGCCGAGGGACGCGTGGAGACCTGCGGCAGAGACGTGTCCCGCCTCCCGCCGGAGAGACGCCGCCTCGCCTACGTCCAGTCCCTGCCTGTAGACCCACCCACACGCGTGGACAAGTTCCTGAGGGCTCTCGCCAAGATGCACGGCACCGAGGCCGAGGTGGAGACCGTCGCCGAGAGGCTGGGCATCAAGCAGCTCCTCACCCGGAGAACCGGGCTCTCCACAGGCCAGAAACAGCTGGTAAACCTAGCCGCCGCCCTCCTGACGCGGCCCTGCGCCTTCCTCATGGACGAACCCACCTCCCACCTAGACTGGATAAACAAAAAGGCCTTCAACGACGCCGTTAAGGAGCTCAACGCGCCGGTCCTCTACGTCACCCACGACCCCTTCGAAGCCCTCTACGTCGCCGACACAATCTGCATCCTCGAAAACGGAACCATAAAACGCTGCACAAAAGAAAAACAAGACATAACCCACGCATACAAACTCGCAGAAACCCTACTCACATGACGAACAAGTACAGTTGAATCCTGTACAGAGCATGGTTTTACGAAGAGCCAGTCGAACTGCTTTGCAGTCGAAAAGCCTACCGCAGGACGTGGGCTGAGGCAACCCTGAGGCCGAAGGACTTAGGGCCGACGCTTGCGTACGAAGTTCGGTAGAAAGAGGTGGCGGGCCCGATGGGATTCGAACCCACGACCTACGGCTCTCCACGCGCCACGTAGGCGCCTAGAAGGCCGCCGCTCTATCCAGGCTGAGCTACGGGCCCTCTTGACGTTTCAACTATGGGTTTTTATAAGCTTTACCGCCATTTGACACCGCGGCAAAAGATAAATCTATGCCACGAATGAGCTATGTGGACGACGCACATGCGCCGCTCCGCGTGAGGAAGGAGCACTACCTCGAGGCCATATACTCCCTCGGCGACGGCGTGACGCTCTCAAGGCTTGCCCGGTCCCTCAACGTGAAGCCCAGTAGCGCCTTGAAGGTGGTGCGGGAGCTGGAGGCTGAGGGGCTTGTGACGTACGGCGGCAGGAAGGGCCTCCGCCTCACCGAGGCAGGCCGGAGGCGCGTGGAGGAGCTGAACCAGAGACACAAAACCTTAGAGGAGTTCTTTAGGTTAATCGGCGTCGCGCCGGAGGAGGCGTTCCGGGAGGCCGAGAAGCTGGAGCATGTAATCAGCCCGGAGGTGGTGCGCCGCATAGCGAAGCTCAACGAGGCCTTGAAGAAGATGCGGAGTGTTCTAGCCGGCGACGAAGGAGTATAGGTCCATCGCCGTTACGAAGACCGTGCCCGCCAGGGCGGCCGCCCTCCCCGCCGCCCCCACCATATGCCAGCTCCACCGCACCGTTGCCGCCATGACCACCGGCAAGACCAGCGACAATACGTACTGCGTGTAGACCAACACATCCACGGGGCTGGCGCCGAGGTGAAGTGCGGCGAGCGCCGGGGCGATGTTGACGAGGCGGGCGGTCAGCCTCGCCGCAGCGGCCGAAAACCTCCTGCCCGTGGCGTAGCGGAACACCAACACCCCAGCCTCCACCGACACCGCAGAGGCCGACAGAGACGCCGCGAAGAGGGCCACGGAGAAGAGAGTCGCCGCCAAGCCGCCGAACAGAGGCTCGAGGACCGCCGGCACCTCCTCCAGATCCACCGCCCTCCCGAAGAGGGCCGTCGCCGCCACGATCTGCATAGAGGCGTTTATGGCGGAGGCCCCCAACAAATTAGCCAAGGTCTGCCACATATGCACCCTCCTGTCCATCCCGTGGGTAAGGTGCGAATGCAGAAGCAGGGCGTGCGGCATTATGGTGGCCCCCATTATGGCCACCGCCACCACCGCGCCCCCCTCCGGCAACCTCGGCACGACGCTTCCGAGGACCACCTCCCACAGCGGCGGCTTCACAAGCCACAGCTCAACCACGAAGCTCAGCGCCACCACGGCCACAAACACCCCGATAATCCTCGCGAAGAGGGCCCGCCTGTCGGAAAGCGACGCCAAGAGGACCACGTCGACAAGGGCAAACACAGCCGCCACCTCCAGCGGCACCCCAGTCAACATATGTAGAGCGATAATGAGCCCCATATACTCAGCCATGTCCGTCGCCAAAATCATCGCCACCAAAGGCGGCGCCAACAGAGGCTTAAACCTTTTTAGCCTAGTCTCAAAAAGATCCAAAAGGCCGGTCCCCGAAATGCCCAGAAGCCCAGACAGATACTGAAAATACACCGCCAAAAAGCCGCTGAGCCACACCACCCACAGCAGAGAAAAACCGAACTGCGAACCAGCAGCTATGTTAGACCCCCAGTTCCCCGGGTCGATATACGCCACACTGACCACAGTAGCAGGCCCCACAAGACGCACAGAGACACACCGATACTCCCATAAATTTTTTCCCTAGGCTAAAGACTGTGTCAAACCTAGATCTAAAACAGTGACATAAGGAATATTATTCAAAACAAACAATTTCATATGCTGAAAATAATAAAGATAATGGAATAATATAATTAAAATACTCTCTACAGAGATATGTAATATCTAAGAAATACAGATAAAGAGAGTAATTTAAGTTAGCTGAAACGTCCATGTCTAGGAGA
>JAEMPK010000034.1 GCA_022759345.1 Pyrobaculum sp.
TATCACTATAAATAATCTAAATATAAACAACTAAAATTAAGTAAAGAGTGAAAGAAAATCGTGTTTAAGGTGAGAAGCGTAGGGTGATTCGCTAAGCCTTTACAATTTCTGCCTTCAGCTCTTCGTAGGCCTTTTTTGCCTCCTCTACGGAAGTCTCGTCCTCCAGCGTTGTTACATCGCCGAGAGGCGTGCCGGTGGCCACCGCCTTGAGAAGTCGTCTCATTATCTTGCCGGAGCGGGTCTTGGGCAACTTAGTGACGAAAAAGATGTGGGCCGGCTCGGCTATTGGGCCTATGGTCTTTCTGACGTGTTCTTTCAGCTCTTTCCGCAACTCGTCGTTGGGCACGACTCCTTGTTTGAGTACTACGTAGGCTATGGGGACCTCGCCCTTTATGGGGTCCGGCACGCCGATGACAGCGGCCTCGGCCACGGTGGGGTGAGCAACCAGGGCGGACTCAAGCTCGTAGGTGCCTAGGCGGTGGCCGGCCACCTTCAGCACCTCGTCGGCGCGGCCGAGGACCCATATGTAGCCATCCTTGTCCTTTATGGCGTAGTCGCCAACGTAGAACATGCCGGGGAACCGAGACCAGTAGGTCCTTACATAGCGCTCTGGGTCGCCCCAAATGCCGTGAAGCATGCCGGGCCATGGCTTCTTTATGACCAGATACCCCTTGATGCCTGGCGGCGCCGGGTTACCGTTCTCGTCAACCACATCTACCTCGAAGCCGGGTAGCGGCGGGCCGTTGGTGCCGGGCTTCATGGGCACTAGGTAGAGGCCGGGGGCGTGGCTTACGACTATGCCGCCTGTCTCCGTCATCCACCAGGTGGAGCCGAAGGCCACCTTCTCTCCGCCGAGTATCTGATACGCCCATCTCCACGCCTCTGGGTTTATGGGCTCACCTACGGAGTGTATGATGCGGAGGGTGGAGAGGTCGTGTTTCTTGGGCCAGGCCTCGCCGTATCTCATAAACATCCTTATGGCCGTGGGCGAAGTGTAGAAGATAGACACGCCATATCTCTCTATGATAGACCACCACCTGTCTGGCTGGGGGTAGTCCGGCGCGCCTTCGTACATTATCTCCGTGGCGCCCATTAGGAGCGGCCCCAACACGATGTAGGAGTGCCCCGTCACCCAGCCGATGTCCGCCGTGCACCAGTACACGTCGTCGTCCCGCAGGTCAAAGACCCACTTCATTGTGGCGTAGACGTGGACGGCCCAGCCGCCAGTATCGTGGACTATTCCCTTCGGCTTCCCAGTGGTGCCTGAGGTGTAGAGGATGAAGGAGGGGTGCTCGCTCTCCACGGGCTCCGGCTCTATGTAAGTGTTGACGGGTATGCCCTGCATAATCTTGTTCCACCAGTAGTCTCTTCCCTCCCTCATGGGGACGTCCTTCAGCCCGAGCCTCGGGAACACTATGACGTTTTCCACGCCTGTGGTCTTCTCAAGCGCGGCGTCCACCACCTCCTTCAGCCTAACCACCTTGCCCCTCCGCCAGAACCCGTCTGCCGTTATTACTAGGCGGGCTTGGGAGTCGTTTATCCGCTCTGCCAACGCGTCTGCGGAGAAGCCGGAGAACACCACGCTGGTGATGGCGCCTATCCTCCACGCGGCCAGCATGGCGATGGGGAGCTCCGGTATCATCGGCAGATATAGAGTTATTCTGTCCCCCTTCTTTATCCCGAAGTTGCATTTCAGCATGCAAGCCACTCTGTTTACTTCGCGGAAGAGGTCGTAGTAGGTTAGCTTCCTGCGGTCTGTGGGGTTCCCGTTCTCGTCCACAGGCTCTCCCTCCCACTCGATGGCAAGCTTATTCTTACGCCAACTCTTTACATGCCTATCTACCGCCAAGTAGCTTAGGTTCAACCTCCCACCCACAAACCACTTGTAAAACGGCGGGTTGGACGCGTCAAGCACCTTATCCCAGGGCTTAAACCACTCCAACTCCTTTGCAATAGAAGCCCAAAACTCCTCTAAATTCTCCACCGTTTGCCTGTGGAACTTCCAGTAGGCGTCTATAGGGGTGTACTTGTGTTGCCACTGTCTATTCATTATATACTCATCGAAGGGTAGCTCAGCCTCTTTTTCCTTAGACATAAAGACGTAGAAAAAGGATAGTTTTAAGCCTAACTATAATTTTAATTTTGGCCTACTAGCTTATCAAGTGACTTGTTGAATAATTTCAACTTTCTTTCTAAAGACCTCAAAGACGGCTTTTACTAGCCAAAATAGATTCTTACATACTGCAAAATTTCGTATATAATAGACATACCTAACATGTGCGTCACATGGTTTAAACGCGTGTTTCGTTGAATGAATAAAATTAAAATTATCTTTACATTAATGCGCTAAAGCCTTCAGTGTGTCGTTAAGTAAGACGTATGCCGTCTCTTTTCTGCCTGCGCCTTTTCCCTTTATCAATATGGTATTTACGTCTGTTGTAATCTCCACGGCGTTCATGGTGTAGTCCACATGAATGGGGTCCTCCTCGGTGAGCCGCGCCGGCTCCACGGAGGCCCTAGGTGTCTCGAGGTCCAGCGTGGCTAGGTACCGCGTGACGGGGCCGAGAGGCGCCAGCGGCCTCCGGATGACGCCGCGTAGGGCGAGGGAGACGCCCAGGGTGTTGGCTATTATCACGAGCTTAGCGGCCGGGTCAAGGCCCTCCAGATCTAGGCGGGGGTCTGGCTCAAGGATGCCGAGCTCTCTCGCCTCCTCTACAGCCTTTTCGAACGGCACGCCGTCTTTGTAGACCCGCGTCATGATGTAGTTGGTGCTTCCGTTTAGTATCCCCCGGACCCTCAGCACCTTCTGCGGAGGTAGGCCCATCAGCAGGTCCACTAGAGGGGTCCCGGCCATGACCGTGGCCTTGTAGTACAGCCTTCTGTGCGCCAGCTCGCGGAAGGCGAGGGCCAGGGGGGCCTTGTTGGCGGTGACCACGGCAAGTCCCTTGGAGAGCGCCCTTCTGTACAGCGAAAGCGCAGGCTCCGCCGTCTCGTAGTTGGGGGGGCTGACGTCCACCACAACCTGGCACATGTCCAGCGCATCGTCAAGCGCGGCCGCCCTCCCGACGCCGCTTTTCACCACGGCGCCCCGGGGGGTCTTCAAGAGCTGCCTCACCTCGTCGCTGGTGAAGCCCTCCTTCTTGGCGATGCCTCCGCCGCTGTCAAAGACGGCGCAGAGCCTCAGCCCAGTTCTCTCGTAGAGGAGCTCGGCGTATGTCCGCCCCACCCCTCCGAAGCCGAAGAGGAGGATCATGTCTGCGTCTTTACCATGAGCTCTGCGGTGAGCACCGAGTTGCCTGCGGCGCCCCTCACAGTGTTGTGTCCCAGCACGACGAAGGCGAGCTTCCGGGGCGCCAGCCTTCTTATCCTCCCCACCACCACGGCCATCCCCCGGCCGGCCCACCTGTCCAGCCGGGGCTGGGGCCTGTCGATCTGGGGCCTGACCTCTATGGGCCTCTCGGGGGCCGTGGGGAGCTTCAGCTCCTGTGGCAGTCCTCTGAAGCGCGCGAGGGCATCCGCCACGGCGCCTGCGTCGAAGTCCCTCACCGTGTCCACATACACCACCTCGGTGTGGCCGTCGAGGACGGGCACGCGGGTGGTGGTGACGTATATCTCGAAGTCTTTCTTGAGGATCTTCTTAGTCTCAGCTACCACCTTGTCCTCCTCGCCCCGT
>JAEMPK010000061.1 GCA_022759345.1 Pyrobaculum sp.
ACGTGGTCGATGATTTTGACCGGCATCAACGCTCCAGACGGCTGACTCTGTCAAGAACCTTTCTATACTCCTCTTTTAGCTTCTCTACCTCCTCTCTCAGCTTCTGATACTCGGTGCCTTTGTCCATGAACTTCTTTATTTTCTCCGCAACTTCTCTAGCCACGCGTCTAATGCGGCCGTCGATGTCTTGTTCGACCCGCTCCTGGAGATCAGGCAGAAGCCGCGGGTCGAGCAACTCAAGCGCCGCGGTGACCGCGGCGTACCTAACTCTGAAGTTTTCATCTCTCATGGCGTTCTTAATAACCTCTAAGACCTCTTTACGCGGCCCAAACTTAGCCAGAGACTGAACCGCGGTGGCCCTCACCGGCGTTGGCATGCTTGGCTCTGTGTGGCGGAGCACAATCTTCAACGTCTCGTCTGTACTCAACTCGGCCAAGCCCTCCAGTGCCCCTCTCTTGATGACGTCTAGGTGGCTGGGGTATTCAAGCGCCTTTTTAAGACTATGCTCAGCGAACTCCCACTTGATCTTCCCCAGCGCCCTGGCTGCCTCAGCCCGGACGTAGTAACTCTCACTTGGGTCGTGCAACACCTTGTCGAGGAACTCGGCTGCCTCCTTCCTTCTAGCAGAGCCCAACGCCTCGACTATGGCCCTCCTCACCCGTGGATGATCAACCCTGCCGTAGGTCTCCATAAGTCTCGAAACGGCGTCGGCGGTGCCTATCTCCCCCAGCGCCTTGGCCGCCTCGGCCGCCACTCCCCAGAACTTGTCTTGTAGCGCCTTGGCAAGCGCATCTACCGCCTTTGCGCTTCCGTTCTTCTTAAGCACCTCCACTGCCTGCAGACGGCAGTACATATCTTCGTCCTCCACCATGGCCACCGCCGATTCAAGCGGGTATTGGGGATCAAGCGCCTTCATAACCTTAAAGGCTGGGTCGACGCAGACGTACTTCGGCTTGCCGCCGGAGAGGTGTAGAGTGACCTCCTTTTCGTTCAGCATAACCTCTCTCCTCTCCGTCCGGCCGTCTTCGTAGACTATCTTGATCTCAAGCGGAAGCGTGTAGACGGGGTAGCTGTCCTCCCCCTGCGTCTGTTTTATCTGTAGCTTCAAGACGCCGTCTGAGAAGCTCCAAGACACCTTCAAGACGGGGTGCCCGGCTGAGTAGAAAAACTGGCGCCAAAACCACTCCAAGTCCTGCCCCGCCGCCTCCTCCATAGCCTTCCGCAGATCCTCGATATCCACAGCCTTGTACCTATGCCTCTCTAGAAACAGCTTGAGCCCCCTCCTAAACGTCTCGTCGCCTAGGAGGCTACGCAACATGTGAAGCACCACAGACCCCTTCTCGTAGGCGTGGCGGTCAAACACCTCGTCGGGAATCTTGTAGAGGTTGGTCACTATGGGCCGGGAGTACCGCCTGGAGTACTCGCCGAGATACGTCTTGAAGTTGTTGTAGATCTCGTAGAGGTACTCGTCGCGGCCCTTAAACCTCTCTGTCCACAGAGCCTCCACAAACGTGGCGAAGGACTCGTTGATGGCTATGTGGCCCCAGTCCTTGGCGGTGACCAAGTCGCCGAACCACATGTGGGCCATCTCATGCGCCACCAAGGGGTCGGAGCTGAAGTCCTCACGCTCTGGGCAAGGGAAGCCCGTGTAGGGACAGTGGGCGTGTTTATCGTGGATAGTCCAGTCAGTCAAAATGGTGAAGGTGGTGTTCTCCATGCCTCCGTAGATGAACTCCGGCACCACCACCTGGGCATACCGCTCGTAGGGATACGGAACGCCGAGGTACTCCGAGAAGAACTCCATAATTCTGCAGGTGTTGTAGAAGGAGAAGCGCCAGCCGTCGCCTACGTACTTAGGCACGTAGTACTCGAGAAGAACCTCTCCACACTTATCTCTATGGATCTCGAAGTCTCCCACGGCGACTGCGAGTAGATAAGGCGACATAGGGTGTCTCATCTCCCACACATACGTCTGTTTATCCCCTGTCCTTAACCTCTATCAACAAGCCGTTGCTGCCGGCCACCAAAGGCTTAGGCACGGTCACGGCCACCGTCCAGGGGAATTTTATATTCGGCGAGTCGGGGAGGGGGACCCAGTAGCGGTTGTACTCACTCTCCCCCTGGGTCCAGACGTAGACAGACCTCCTCTGCCGCATGTCCGGCCTTATGAAGTACATGCCGGCCCGAGGCCTCGCCCTGTACTTAACCACCACCTCAACCTCCTCTCCGGCTCTCCACTGAGGCTTAACCTCGATCTTCTCTCCGTCGTAGTAATAATCATGAGTTACGTCTAGGATCTCCATCTCAACTGCGTCGAGCAGAACCCTTGCGCCGTCTTTCTTAGCCCGCATTCGGTATCTAGCTGTGCCCTCTACGGCGCCGCCCTCAACGTCTATCTCCACGTCCAGCCGCATATGTATAACGTCAAAATCATACGACCGGGGAAAACGGGGGAGGTATTCTGGAAATACAAAATCTCTTCCCACAAGATGCTTCATAGCCTCCTCGGGCAATGTGGTTTAAAAGCATTCATTAAAACCTCAAAACTTTAATTATCTCACACAAAGACGCCAAGATGAGGCGACATGTTGACAAAAGAGCTTAGGACAAAAATAGCGTACACCATAGCGTGGCTACTTTACACTCTAGGAGTGAAAAGCAACGCGAAGTTGCCAGAGATAAAAAACTATACGCAAAGGCTATGGCGGCTAGGTGGTGCGACAAAAAGACAGAAAGTTTTGTGAACTCGCCTTCTATAAGCTATACGACTACGACATAGCTAAATACCTACGACAAAACGAAGTCCCTCTCATACTCTCTCTGGCGTTGTACGACGTCGAGCGTGGCGACCACCTACTCACCACAGTCAGAGCCTACGTAGAGAAGGGCGTAATGCCTACTGAGCTCGGGACACTCACGGGCAAAATAGACATAGAACGGAATACCTACAGTTGTTGTAATACTAAAGGCGGTAGGTGACGTCACGCCGGACCTCCTAGTAGCTATTTGGCAGATAATAGCGAGTAGAAGCAAAACTCTACCACCTCTAGAGACGATAAGAGACAACGTAATTCTAAACGCCGTGTTAAGTGAAATGGAAAAACGCGGATATGTAGTAAAAGATGGCGAACGATACAAATTAACAGACAAGGGGCTGACAATCGCGGCAGATGTATGGATTCCCTTAGAGGTAGAGAGACTAAAGTCGTTTAAGTACGTGACCCCTACCTTCTACGCTGTCCTAAACGTCTCAAACGGACTCGTTTAGAGAAAAAGAACCTATTCTTTAATGGCGCCTATCGAGATAAGCGTCTTAGTCTCCTTCACACCTTCCATGTTGTTCACAGAATCAAGTACCTTATCTAACACAGTCTCCTGCGTAATGATTGCCAGGTCGTAGTCGCCGGCTAGTCTCAAAGCCTTCTCAATAGGCAGTTTTTTAGTAGCCTCATACACCTTATCTCTATACTTCGGCTCGATCTTCACTAGGATAATCACATCGCTGGACTGCCCTTTCAAAAGCTTAACCGCCTTTTCGGTAATGTCCACAAACTCCCGCCCAGTTCTCACCAAGCCCAATTCCTTAAGTCGCTTTAGATGTATCGCTAAGGCTTGTCTAGTCATACCTAGCTCTCTTGCAATTTCGTCTTGATCGCCATACAC
>JAEMPK010000030.1 GCA_022759345.1 Pyrobaculum sp.
TAGAGGCAAGCCATCAGTGGGAGGAGCTCGTGGCCTATAGACGGCTTCTCGCCGTCTTTAGCCCAGCGCCACGGCTTCATGTAGTGTTTATTGAAGGTGGACACCCTCCGCCGCGTGGTTGGAGGAGTGGGTCCTTCGTAGCCCACCGGCGTGGAGTAGATCTCTGAGTAGTCTTTGGCTTTTTCTACGTCGTCGAAACAGGGGAGCCCCGGCTGGCATGGAGAGATGAGGAGCGCTCCCCACACAGCCTCCTTGGCCGCCTCCAGCGCCGCCGTGCTTGGCCTCGCCTTGACGAGGACTTGTCTAAAGGTGATAGATAGGCCCACCGCCACGGCGAGCCTCTCGTCGTCTGTATACGCGCCGTCGATTATGAACTCTATCATCGTATTCTGAGCTTTATTACAAGTTTTTTCAATGCTTCTTTTTCCGTGGGGAAGTAGTCAAGGGGCTTTGGCCCGTTGTGCTTCACCCAGAGACACTTCTCGGAGAGGTATACCTCACCTGTCTTGAGGTTGAGGACCAAGGGGTACATCCGGCAGGCGAGTGGCTTCTTTTCATGGATTGTACATCTGCCTTTGTAGAAGGGACACCACCCCTCGATTATCCACTTGTAGAGCTTTACGCCGTTGTACTCGCCGTAGGGCACAAACCTAAGCTTTACGCCGAGCTTCTCAGCCTCCCGCGTTAAGGTCTGTATTTCGTCCTCCAGCACTACAGGCATGTCTTCAAAGCTTTCGAACTTGCAGCAGTCCGCTGGACAGCCTATCGGGCAGCTAAACACGGCGAAACCTGAAGACGGTTTAAAAACCATACTGTGTTTACAAACATACAGATATTTCTCGTCGATCATCTATTTACGTAGAGATAAGCTGGCTAAGATATTAGTAAATTTACTTAACTTGAATAACCTCTTAATATATGTTGTATTTGGTATGGTCGCTCTTAGAAACCTTAAAGATAGATCTATAAACATATAAAGAAATCTTTAAATAAACATCCACATCAGACACCCATGAAGAAAGAGAAGAAGGAGGAGAAGAAAGAAGAGAAGAAGAAATAACGACCTAACGCGCTAAGATTTTTAAATCCCCCTTTCTTTTTCCCCTATGGTTAAGGTCATCGATGTTGGGCGGGTTGTAGTTAAAGTTTTAGGTAGAGAGGCGGGGAGGAAAGCCGTAGTTGTTGACATAGTAGATGAGAACTACGTCGTGGTTACTGGGCCAAAGTCTCTTACGGGCGTTAGGCGGAGGCGGGTGAACATAAACCACATAGAGCCTACAGACAAGAAAATTGAGATAAAGAGGGGCGCCTCTGACGAGGATGTGTTGAAGGCGATTGAGGCGGCGGGCCTCGTCGAGTATATGCGTGAAAAAGTGAGGCCTCAGTTCTTTGGAATAACGAAGGCTGAAGTTAAGTGAAGTGCGTAAGTAGAGAAGTCTTTGTAAAAATTAAGGAGGAGACCAACCCAGAGTGGGGCAAGCCTCCTTCTCAGAGACCTACCGACGAGTATATCAAGTATTCGCTTGTGTTGATCGACAAGCCAAGGGGGCCTAGCAGTCATGAAGTCGCTGCTTGGGTTAAGAAGATTCTCGGCGTAGAACGGGCCGGTCACGCGGGGACTCTAGATCCTAAGGTCTCCGGCGTCTTGCCCATCGCGGTGGCTGAAGGCACTAAGGTGCTCATGGCGCTATCTAAATCCGACAAGGTGTATGTCGCCGTGGCGAAGTTCCACGGCGATGTAGACGTCGAGAGGCTGAGGGCTGTTTTACAAGAGCTTCAAGGCACAATATATCAAAAGCCCCCCCTCCGCTCCGCGGTAAAGAGACAGCTTAGAACCAGGCGCGTATATTCTCTAGAGTTGCTTGAGGTTGATGGAAGGTACGCCGTGATAAAGATGCATGTGGAGGCCGGGACTTATGCGCGTAAGATCATCCACGACATAGGCGAGATCTTGGGAGTTGGGGCCAACATGAGGGAGCTGAGGCGCGTGGCTGTGTCTTGCTTCACCGAAGACGAGACCGTGACTCTGCAAGACTTGGCCGACGCGTATTACATCTGGAGGAGATATGGCGACGACACATATCTGCGGAGAGTGCTTCTACCAATTGAAGAAATCGCGCGACACCTGCCGAAGATTTGGGTGCGGGACAGCGCGGTGGACGCCTTATGCCACGGAGCACCGCTTGCAGCGCCCGGCATCGCCAAGTTTGAACATCCCTTCTCCCGCGGCGACTTAGTGGCGTTTTTCACGCTGAAGGAAGAGCTCATAGGCATAGGCAAGGCGTTGGTAGACAGCGAGGAGCTCAAGAATATGGCGAAAGGTCTCGTTGCGAGAACTGACAGAGTCGTCATGCGGCGCGGGACCTACCCATCTATATGGAAAAAGAGGGAGTCGACAAGAGAGGTAGGGGGAGGTAAGAAGTAGTTGAAAGCTTTATCCACGTTATAAGGCAACCTCCGCAATGTGCGGCGAACGTTGCGGGGGACTGTTTAAATGTTTTCGCACGTGGACTTGTGGCGACTGGTAGGGAAAGGGGGCAAAGCTTAAAAACGCATTCGTATAGATAAATGTGGGGCAACGTCCGCCCATACGTCGTATTGTTATAGATGCGGCAATCCCCACGAAGGGGGTTACCATAGTTGACGTGGCCAGGGAGTTGTACAAGGTGGCGGGTGTAAAGGCTGTCCGAATTACTGTAGACGACGTAGACGTAGACGTGTTGGGTTTGGCGATAGTGGTCGAGGGGGTCGACATAGACTACGGCGAGTTGGAGGAGGTGCTTGAGAAGGTTGGCGGGGTTGTGCACTCCATCGACGAGGTGGTGGTCGGCGAGTACGTGCCTGAGGCTGGGACGACGGCGTGAGGTACCTAGTCCTCGGCATAATAGACGGGTTAATTACGGCAGGTACGCTTTCGGCCTCGTTGATGTTTAGCGGCGGCGTCATAGATATAGAGTTTGCACTCGCACTTTCTGTAGTTGTGGCGTCTATAAACGCCCTCATCGCCCTAGTGGCGGAGTTCTCCCACCAGATGAGAGAAGTCCGCGAGGCTATCTACAGGGTATCGCTTAGAGAAGAACGCGGCAAATGGACGCTAGTCCACAGCCGCGCGCTTTACGACACATTGAAGTCTGCGTTGAGTAGTTTTGTGTCATCTCTCGTGGGTGCCCTCGCGGTTTTGATCCCGGCGTCTTACATGCCGCAGGCCGCGTTATTAGCCGTAGCGGCGTCTATCGTAGTGATCAGTCTCCTGCTTGCCGGCGGGTCTTGGGTGGAATTTATTCAATTCGCCGCGTTGCTCTCTTTAGCCGTGGCGTTCGGCCTCCTAGTGGGGTTAGCATTTCCGGTAATTAAGTGATCTTTTGAGCGGGGCGGAGGTTATTTAAACACATCAATGTATTTACGTGGCCACTTTACCTGTAGAATATCTAAGAACTACACGGCTCTTTCGGGAGAGGATTAACAACTTCGAGATCATCTCCTTCGAGGTGCCAACCCATAAGTATTTTTCGCGGAATGAGATACCCTACCTCGCCACAGCTCTTGACGTAGATTTTCGTAAGTTGGAGAACATGATATCTGACATGAAGTATGGACGGGTCGTGGTGGAGAAGCTATGGGCGTATAGGCTAGACGCGGATATCATACGGGAGAG
>JAEMPK010000143.1 GCA_022759345.1 Pyrobaculum sp.
TTTGTATATATATGTTTACGTGTACGTTTTTTGTAAAGGGGCTATAAATCTCCGGCTGTATCTCAAAACATGGAGCAGGTTGTTATATCTGTTTCTGAGGAGGAACTGGAGCATTTACGTAGAATCTGCAGAAAATATAACCTAGATTCTCTTGATGACTGTATAAACATGGCGCTTACGCAACTTCTATATATCTATAAAGGATTAGAGTAGCTCCCTGGGCCGAGGAGGCGTGCGCAATATACTTGAGATTATGGTCCCAATACTTTTCAAGTATTCTTTACTTACTTTTGCTAAGTGATGTGCAAGTCTTAGTCTTATGGGATATCGTCTAAATAATGTACACAAACGTCTTACGTCGATGTGTTTTGGAAACTCTACATAGACTACCCAGTCAGATTTGAAAAACGTCCCATAAAAACCGCCTAGATCTACTGGAGAAAGGTAGGAACCTGGCGTCGCCACCGACAATAACCAACTTGCCAACTCTCTCTCGCCTACCGCCTTCGCAAACTTCATGAAAACCTCTCTTTTATCCTTCTCTGAGATTCTTGGCCCATATCTGACCAGCCGCGGGTCTTTAGATACGCCGACGACCTTCGCCGTGTTTACATACGGCGTCAATGGTCCGTCGACTAGCACCACGTCGGCGTTTAAAGATTCTGCGAACCAAATCTCGTTTCTCCGCGCCTCTTGATGTAGGTCTTCTATTTTTTGTACTATGAACTTCCGCCGCACGTCTCTCCCCACCGCCACAATCGACTGGATTAACACGTCGACGGCGCCTATACGCCTCCCGACGTAGCCTGAATCTACGGCGTAGTAATCCAGGTCACCTTTCCCGTCGCAAGGAATAATCAAGTCTCTTAACTGTTGCGGCATCTCAGCCACGGCTTGGACGTAGTCTAGTTCCGCGAATCTCAAAATTTCCGAGAGCAACTGGCGCATTTAATATACTTCCTCTACTAGTCTTTCGAAAATTTTTCTTAGTGTCTCGCGGTCGACATCTCCTATTAAATCCACGAGGTGGAGGGGTAGCGAGTCCGACTCTCCGGCGACGTACTGGCTTATTGCGGCAAGAGTCGGGGACCTTCGGTATTTCCGCCGTTCCGTAATTACTATATCCTTTATTTTTCTAAATAGGTCGTCTGTGTCGACTCCTCTTCTGTTGAGTATCTCGGAGAGCTCTTTCTCGAGAATGCCCGCCTCCTCATACAGAGTCAGAGGCCTCCCTCTTATGTATACCTTCCCTCCTACAACCGCCGCAACTGTCCGTTTTGTGTATTTCCCAATGCCTATGGGGACGCCGCCGGATACCGCCCCCGTGGCTATGACGGACCTAAGCTCTTTGCCGCTCAGAATAATTGCGTCGAAGAATTGGGGGGCGCCTCTGGCATCTATAATTACGTCAAATCCTTCTCTCTCCTCTTCGCCGTCTCTAAGCACGAGTATCTTAAGCGACATATCTCTTCTCCACAGCGCCGGCTTTGTACAACTTCTCGAGTTCTTCTTCGACTCTGGTTCTGTCCAGCCCTGTTTCTTTTATCAACTCGTCTATGTCAAGGACTGCGCCCCTTCCGCGACGGGCCACCGACTCTAGTAGTCTTCTATCTACGTTTAGTCTCGACGCTACCTCGGAAAGCGCTTTGTCTAAGTCTCCGGTTACTCCGAATTTCGCCTCTAGCCACTCGGTCATCACTTTTTTTATTCTCTCCTGTTCTAGGTACTTCTCATATCTCTTGGCGATCTCGGCGGCGTGGAGTTTTAAATTTGCCAAATAGTCCTCCAGCCAAGGCTCTGGGAGCTCTAGTAGCGTTGCTAGATCGCTCTCTACGTTAAGTCTCGTGTTAAGGGCCTTCGCCATGTGTTTAATCTCGGCCCAAATCTTCAACGCCTCGTCGGCCTTTTGGGCTATCGCCTCTTCTCTCCTTACGTCGCGTTCATCTAGCTTTTCAAGTTGTATAAACTTAGACCTCTGTGGGTATCTTTCTAACACAGTCGATATCCTCTTCAAGAGCTTCGCCTTCTCCTCAGCCTCTTTTTCCAACTCTTTTCGTACATCTTCAGACATCTCCCTGATCTCAAGCAGTCGCCGCGTTGCCTCTCTCAACGCCTTGGCGTATGTCTTTCGGTCTCTAAATGAGGCGTCTAACGAGGCTGTTTCTATCTTTTTTGAAAGCTTTATAACGCCAAGCGGCGTCTGCTTCTCCACAGAGACCTCGCTGAGGGCCTCTATCTGTTTAAGAACTTCGGCCAGGTGACGCTTGGCTAAGTCTTCTCTGTATTTGTACAGCCTGTCACCTAGGGGGATCACGACGCCTCTAAGCTTCATCAACTCTACCACATCGTCTTCTCTTATCTCCCGCCAAAGGTTGGTGGGGAACAACACGTTGATTAAAGACTTAAGCTCCTTTTCGTGTATAGCCTCGTCAAAGGCGTTGAGCAAGATCTCCTCTATCTGGCGGTAGGCGCCCAGCCCCTCCACCTCTTGCCCCTCGTCTAAAGCCTCTGCGGCTCTTATTAGCGCCATCTGTTTCTTCTCCTTGCCCCTCTTCAGAGCGAGCGTGTAACGCAACAGGTTCTCTCTGACTTTCTCTCTTCCTAAGCGAATCGCGTCTACAAACTCCGGCGGCTTCGTCTCTTTCTTTAATATTTTGTCTACTGCGTGGCGGATCAACTCGTGTTTTAACTTCTCGAATTTGTCTGCGCCGTATATCTGTAGGGTGATGTATCTTGAGGCTGGTTCTCGGTATAATCTCTTCCAATAGGCAGACATAAGCGGCGCCAACGCCGATTGTATGGTCTCCGTCAATAAGACCTTGCTGGTTACAAATATGTTTACGTAATCAACGACGTAGCCGTTTACGGCCCCCTGCGAGATTAAATCCTCGACGTCTTTCACGGCTCTTTTCAACTCCTCCTCTCTATCGACATGAACAAAGACGTAGGCCTCCCGCATCCCCATGTTGTTTTGCCAAATCACGTAGCCGCAACAGAAGCGTAGACGTATGCCGTCTACGCCAATTACGTGTTCTACCTCCTCTAGAAGGGCCATGGGGTTTTCGAGTCTTTGGCTTATCTCCCTCGCCACAGCCGCCACAGCCTGGACCTCGTCCCACCCCACCAGCTTCGCTACGTCGTCTGACACCACATACTTCTTGCCCACTAGGTACTGGTCTAGTTGTAAATCCTCCTCTGTGGCCATGTAGACGTAGAGCCTTCCCTGTTCTAGCAACGTAAAGTAGAGGTACGGCTCGTATGAGAGGTTCTTTGCGTCTTTTAAATCTAGGTCTTTGCCCTTGACCGCTGCGTATTCTCTGAGGACGTTAAGCGCCTCTTTGTCTTCGTAGGGGACTTTGTAGAGGTACACCTCCCTAGAGTAGGGAGTCTTGTCGTCGTATGGCATCCCTGCAAACGCCCGTTCAAGAATCTCGTCGTCGAGATCTGGGTTTACGCCTTCTTCTCTGAGGAGGTGGGCGAGGCGTTTCCCTTCTTTCTTTAGCTGGAAAAGCCTTGCGACGAGCTTCATCAAGAGGCGGGGCGTGACTTCGCCTTTTCTCTTGGCGAGGTGGTAAAGCGCGGCTAGTTCATGTAGCGTGAAGGGGCTTAGAGGGTCTATGTCGCCGGATTTTATTTTCG
>JAEMPK010000100.1 GCA_022759345.1 Pyrobaculum sp.
ACGCGCTCGTCATCCACCTCCCCTCGTCTGTAAGCAAACACAGCACAACGTCGGCGACGTGTTTATGCGGAGCGGCGGGCGTCCCCAGCTTCGCGGCCTCCGCCTCCCTAGACATGGCGCCGGGCGCCACGCCGTTGACCCTAACACCTCTGTCAGAAGCTCTGCGGCTAGAGACTCCACTAGAGCGGCCATGCTCACGGTGTAGGCCAAGGCACCGGGAGGCCTTTTGATGGGCCCCCATATGAAGGTCACGAGCACCACGGCGGATCCCCTGCCTCATCAGCTTGATGAAGGATTTGACGGTCCAGAGATGCGCTCTTAGGTTGACCGAATGCATGGAGTCTAGGACCTCCTCCTCTGTATCTTCAAGCCTCCCAGGCGCTCACCCGCCCACCGTGATGGCCAAGCCATCCACGCGGCCTAGCTCCCTCTCTGCCGCCTCGGCGGCGGCCGCGGCCCCTAGGGCTTGGAGAGATCAAACGCCCCTCTCCTTATCCCAAGAGCCGCCTCGCCACAGCGTAGACTTGGGTCCCCTCCTCCAGCGCGCGCCGCGCTACGGCGGAGCCCAGCGCGAGCCTTGCGCCTCCCACCGCCACGTTTCTGCCGCTGAGCCTCATGTGTCTATGCTGATATGTACATTATAAGCTAGCCGCGGCGGTGTTCTATGAGGTAGAGGACCACCCCGGCTAGTAGCCACAGGCCGAGGGCCCAGAGGTATCTGTACTTCTCCAGGACGGTGAGAGCTATGCCCACTGGTAGGAGGGACATGGCGACGAGGGCTGAGAGCGGCATCCCCGCGACATACGGCGTTTTGAAGGCGCTGTAGAGGGTGCCGCCTCTAGCTACCTTCGCTAGCGCCATGGCCACCAGTAGGTAGTTTAGGAGGGACCCGATGGCGTATATGGCCAGGATTATCTCTATCTCCCCCAGCAGGACGAGGACCAACGAAATTATATATACGACGACCAGCGAGAGGTAGGGAGTTCTGAACCTGCGGTGTAGCTTGGCGAGGATCCCCGGTATGTGGCCCTCCTCTGCCAGCATATACATCAGGCGGGAGAAGGAGACGTACCCCGCTAACGCCGCAACGACCATCACGAGGAAGAGGTTCAGGGCAACGGCGTAGAGCAGATATGGGTGTATCGATGAGGCTAAGTACAGCGGGGCGACCGCCGGGTCTTTTATGTCCTCGGGCCGCAGGGCGGACATGGTGGCCGCCATGAGCCCGAGGCCAGTGGAGGCGCCTATCGCAATGACTAGGAGCGTGGCCCTCGGCACCTGGACCAGCGGCTCGCGGGCCTCGCCCGCCAGCTGGCCTATGGCGTCTATGCCAGTGAAGCCGCGGGAGAGGAGCGAAAACGCAAAGAGGAGGCTTGCCGCCTCCACCCCGCCCCAGTTGAAGTAGGGAGGCCACGCTGGGTGGAGGAGAAGGGCCAGCGCTATGACGGTGGGAATCACCGCCAGGTCCAGCGAGGCGATGGCCTTGGCTAGCGCGGCAGATTCTTTGATGCCCACGAGGGTGAGGACGAAGAGGCTTGAGGTTAAGGCCGCTGCGAGGAGGGGCTCCGCGACGTTGAGACCCAGCGTCTTGTTCAGAGTCTTGGCGGCGTCTATGGCGCCGTACGCCACCATCACGATTTGGTCAAAGGCGATGAGCCACGCGGAGACGTATGCGGCCGCGGCGCCGAATGCGTACTTGACGTAGAGGTAGGACCCGCCCGTCTCGGGAAAGCGGGACCCCATCTCGCCATAGGTGAGGGCGATGGCCACCATGAGCGCCACTCCATATAAAGTGCCGAGAAAGGCGTACTGCCCGGCGTAAAACGCCACGAACCCCAGCACGAAGTAGAACGTGCTCTGTGAGTCTGAGTGCACCAGGGCATACATGTCGAATACTCCGAGCCTCCGCCGAAGCCACTCCCTAGTAAGCGCCACGGCAGTAAAGGGAGGCCTATATAAATTATGTACGAAGCCGCCGCGGCGTCCGCCGGCGTGCCATATGAGACGCCGTTCCGAGACGCAACCGCACAAGTAACGACGCCACATGGACTAGACATAGTTCCTCTCTAAAGCCGCCTCAGGGATCTGCATTGAGTAAGCAACATGCATAAATACGGCTATGATGACACAAATGTGATAGATGTGCTTCTCCTCGCCTTAAATGCCGCAGGCGGTGTATACCTCTTCGTGTTAGCCGCCGGCGCCCTCAAGAGGCCGCGCGTGCCGCCGGAGACTCCTCCTGTGGATAACTACCTCGTCGTGGTGGTGACGGTGGGCACGGAGAAGGTGCTCCCAGCCCTCCGCGAGACCGTGGCCCAGTTGCGGCGCCTCGGCCTTAGATACGTCGTCGTCTCCTCCAGGCCGCTGGACATGCCCAACGTGCTGGTGGTGCCGAAGGACCAAGACGGCACTAAATACAAGGCGGTGAGGTGGTTTGCGCTAAGCCACGCGAGACCCGACACCTGGTACATATTCCTTGACGACGACTCCTACCCCCTGGACACGAAGTTTCTACAAGACATCGCCTACTACGGCGCCAAGGGATATGTGGCGGGCAACGGCGTCCTGATCCCCAGGCCCGGCCGCTCGGCGCTGGCATACGCCCTCGACTGGATTAGGCACTTCGACGACCTCACCCGCTTCCGCTTCGCCCTGGAGGGTCTCCGGAGGCCCATATTCGGCATGCACGGGGAGTTGCTCATCATCCGTGGCGACGTGTTGAGGGAGGTATGGCCCGCCATGGGCGACACAGTGACGGAGGACTTCCGGCTGGCCATGGAGCTGGTCAGGCGGCGGTACCGCACCTTCCAGAGCAGGACATACGTCTCCATCAAAAGCCCAAACAGCCTCCGCGACTTCATCCGGCAACGCGCCCGGTGGGCCAACGCCCTGGGGGACGCCGTGAGGTACAGAAACCCAGCGCCGCCCCTCTCCACGGCCCTGGCGGCGTTTTTCTCCGCCGCGATCCCCCTCACAGCCATATACGGCCCCACCTCGGCCACGGCCGTCGCCGCGGTCTATGCCGCCGTGTATATATACGGCAGCCTCAAAGCCAAGCGCTACATAATCGACGTGCTTTTAGCATCCCCCCTGGAGCTCCTTGCAATGCTGGCCGGCGTAATACACCGCCCAAAACGCTTCTACGTAATAGACAAGTCATGAAGCCCGCAGAAGACGCGGCTCCGCGAAGAGGCTAAAAACCCTCCATTCATCTCTCCATGATCTTCCTCGTCCAACACGGCAAGGCCTACACATAGGCGAGGACCCCGAGAGACGGCTGACGCCTGAGGGCATTGCCGAGACAGAGAAGGTAGCTAGACATCTCGCGGCGGCCGGCGTGAGGCCGGCCGAGATAATACACAGCGGCAAGACGCGGGCTCGACAGACGGCGGAGATACTCGCCAGACATCTCGGAGTCACTCTCAAAGAGGGGGAGAGCCTACGCCCAAACGATGACCCGACCCCCTGGGCCCTGCGGCTCTCCGAAACCGACAACCTCATTGTGGTGGGCCACATGCCCCACCTCTCCAGGCTCGCCGCCCTCCTCCTCACGGGAGACCCCGCCAAAGAAGTTGTAAAGTTCCGCTACTCAGGAGTCCTCGCCCTAGTCAAAGAACAGGGGAGGTGG
>JAEMPK010000014.1 GCA_022759345.1 Pyrobaculum sp.
CCTGGGGGGCGGGGCCGCGGGGCGTTGGCGCGGGGGGGGGCGGGGGCCGCGCCGCGGGCCATTTCTATTTTTGCTCGGGCGTCTCTGGGGGCGAGGGCGGCGCATATGGCTTCTGTGGAGCCGGCGGCGGAGGCGGCGAGGGCGTCTTTGATCTGGTCTTTTTGTGTTAGGAAGAGGAGTGCGGATATGTTGGGGTTTTTGGCGGGGCCTTTCCAGTGGTATGCGTAGTAGAGCGCCTGGGCTAGCTGGAGCCAGTGGGTGACGGCGTCTGGCTTGACGCAGATGGCTACTGCGTCTTTGGCGGCTATCTCGATCTTGTGGGGCGGCGTCTGGAAGAAAACCTTCTCGACTCTTAGGCAGAGGTCTTGGGCGCAGTGCACGTCAGAGCTTTACGCTTTCGAATATGTGTTTGCGGTAGAACTTCTGGGTGATCTGTGGCCTTGCGTTTGTGAGTTCGTCTTCTGGCAGTATGGAGAGGACGTCCCAGCCGATGTCCAGCGTCTCCTCGAAGCTACGCCTCTCGTAGTAGCCTTGCTTTATGAAGCGTTGTTCGAAGGCGTCGGCGAAGCGGAGGTAGCGGCGTTCTCTCCAGCCGAGGTTGCGCTCGCCGACGAGGGTGGCGAGGCTTCTGAGCTCCAGGGCTTTGGAGTAGGCGGAGATGAGGGTGTTGGCCACGTCTTTGTGGTCTTCCCGCGTCTTGCCTTCGCCGATGGCGTCTTTGGCGAGGCGGGAGAGGGACATGATGACGTCGAAGGGCGGGTAGATGCCTTTGCCCCACATGGCTCTGCTGAGGACTAGCTGGCCTTCGGTGATGTAGCCCGTGAGGTCGGGGATTGGGTGTGTGATGTCGTCGTGGGGCATGGTTAAGATGGGGAACTGGGTGACGGAGCCCTTCCGGCCGTGGGCCTTCCCGGCTCTTTCGTATATGGTGGCTAGGTCTGTGTACATGTATCCCGGGTAGCCCCGCCTGCCCGGCAGCTCGCCTCTGCCGGAGGACAGCTCCCGGAGGCCTTCGCAGTAGTTGGTCATGTCTGTGATGACGACGAGGACGTGGTAGCCCAGCTGCCACGCGAGGTACTCGGCGATTGTGAGGCCTAGGCGGGGGGCGAGGATGCGCTCGGCGACTGGGTCAGAGGCGAGGTTGAGGACGGCGACTGCCCTCCTGAGGGCGCCCGTCTTCCTGAACTCGTCCATGAAGAAGAGGGCCTCCTCTGTCTTGATGCCGACGCCGACGAAGACGACGGCGAACTCCTCCTCGGAGCCTCTCACCGTGGACTGCCGCACCACCTGGGCCGCCAGCATGTTGTGGGGTAGGCCGGTGCCGGAGAAGATGGGTAGCTTCTGGCCGCGGACCAGGGTGTAGAGGCCGTCTATCGCCGATATCCCCGTCTCTATGGGCTCCTCGGGGTACTCTCTGGCGTAGGGGTTGAGGGGCTCGCCGTTGACGTCGCGGAAGTCCTCAGGCGGCGGGAGGGGCATGTGGTCTCTGGGCTGGCCCTTGCCGTCTAGTATGCGGCCGATGAGTTGCTCCGACACCGGCATCTTGAGGGTTTTGCCGTAGAATCTGACGGTGGAGCCCTTGGCGGGGAGGCCGAGGGTGCCGCCGAGGACCTGCGCCACGGCGTAGTCCGTGCCCACCTCGATCACCTGCACCCTCCTGGGCTCGCCGTCTGGGCCTATCACCTCTCCTATCTCGCCGTAGGCGACGCCTCTTGTCTTTTCAATAACGATGAGAGGGCCTTTGACCTCTCGGACGGTGGTATACGACACGACGGGGGTAAGCATGGTGTACTGCAAGAACTGATTTATATATATTAATCTAGGAAGGGCATGCGGGTCGGAGTCGTCGGCCTCGGCATCATGGGCGGCCCGATGGCGATGCATCTACACAAGGCCGGCTTCTTGGCGGCGGTGTACAACAGGACGCGGGCCAAGGCGGAGCCCTTCGCCAAGCTCGGGGTCTACGTGGCGGAGTCGCCTGCCGACCTGGCGAGGAGGGTCGACGTGGTGATTGTTATGGTGTCAGACGGGCCCGACGTGGAGCAGGTCTTGTTCGGCCCGGGGGGAGTGGCGGAGGGGGCGAGGCCCGGCCTCGTGGTGGTGGACATGTCTACCAACTCGCCGGATTGGGCGAGGAGGTTCGCCGAGAGGCTTGCGCAGCTCGGCGTGGAGTTCCTAGACGCCCCCGTGACGGGCGGCCAGAGGGGAGCCGTGGAGGGGACCTTGACCGTAATGGTGGGGGGCAGGGAGGAGACGTTCCAGAGGCTTCTCCCAGTCTTTAAGGCCTTCGGCAGGAACGTGATATATGTGGGGCCGGTGGGGTACGGCCAGGCCATGAAGCTGGTTAACCAGGTGGTGGTGGCCTTGAACACGGTGGCCATGGTGGAGGGGCTGCGGCTGGCCAAGGCGCTGGGGCTGGACATGGAGAAGGTGGCGCAGGTATTGACCGGCGGCGCGGCTAGGTCCGGCTCCATCGAGCTGTATCTGCCCAAGCTCCTCAAGGGCGACCTCTCGCCGGGGTTCAAGGCCGCCCATCTCAAGAAGGATCTCGCATACGTCATGGAGCAGGCGAACCGGCTGAGCCTGTTCCTCCCCGCCACGTCGCTGGCGCTGGAGCTGTATAAGAAGATGGTGGAGAAGGGTCTCGGGGAGTTGGGGACCCACGCGTTGGGTGAGGTATATTAGCAATTGAAAAACAGCCATAGTGGAGGTAAGTCGCGGCACGCTGAGCCCGAGAATCCCTACGTGGCGTCTGAGACGCCGGGCAGGTTTAACTCTCCTTGTGGATTTTATAGACCCCCTCCTCTACTTTTTTAAAGGTGTAGACGCCGTTTTCCGTCTTGACCGTCACCTGCCGCGGCCATTTGGACGCGTCTAGAGACACCTCTCTGTAGCCCGCCTCTTTGAAGAGCGCCTCTAGGTCGCCGGTGGGGAGGTCCTCTGGTATAAGCACGGCGTAGTTGAAGACCCCCGCCTTGATCAGTTGAGCAAGTTCTTTCCGGTCCTCCGGCTCAGTCACGTCGTAGAAGGCCCTCGTCTCCATGGCGTGTTGTACAGAGGTGTATATATAGCTACAGCCCCTTCGGGGTCAGAGCTCCATGGCGTAGAGCACGTGGGTGGAGTAGCGTTCTTTATAGCCGTCGGGGCTCAGCGATGTGACGTCTTGTCCGGGCTCCCCCACGGCTTTGCCGAAGGAGAACCTGCCGACGTAGAGAACGTCGCCAGCGACGCAGGGGACGCCTCTGATTAACAACTCCCATGGCGTCACGGCGGTGCAGACCCAAGGCTCGTCGGGCAGGCAGGCGTAGCCTCGGCTCCTCCCAAGCGCCTCCGCCACCGCCTCGTACGCCTCCAGCCCCGTTAGGCACCTCGCGTCGCCTCCGCCCGCCGGCCTCCCGCCGTAGATGTGCATCCGCTCTCTGAAGCCCACCTTCTTCACGAGGGCGTGGCTGGGGGCGTTCCACTCGGCGACGAGCAACGTGGCCACGGACGCCCCCATCCTCCGCGCCTCTTACAACAAGAAGCGGGTCATGGCCTCCCCCACACCTCTGCCCCTCAGCTCGGGCCTAACCCTCAGCCCCTGGAGATACGCCGACCTCCC
>JAEMPK010000145.1 GCA_022759345.1 Pyrobaculum sp.
GATTAAGCTACATGTTGTACTCAGTCGGTTCTGGAGCGCTTGTGTGTCAGAAGCCAGTTATGAGCTAGGCGTCCTTCTCGCACATAGGCTTTTAACTACCTCGAGGGAAGGTTGAGGTTTATTTGCCCATAGATGTTTGGAGGTATGAGTCTTCTGAGGTATGCCGTCTTTCGGTTGGCGTTGGCTGTGCCTACTTTGTTGATTTTGCTGACCGTTGTGTTTTTTGTATTGCGCGTCATCCCGGGGAACCCTATTGTGGCTATGGTTGGCATGAAGGCGCCGCCTGAGTATGTAGAGCAGTTGATTAGAGAGGCGGGGCTTGACAAGCCTCTGCATGAGCAGTACCTTGAGTATTTAGTCCACGTATTCACTGGCAACTTGGGGAGGAGTCTAATTTTTGGAAAGAGAGATGTGTCGCTGGAGATCATGGATAGGTTGCCCGCAACGGTGGAACTCGCGTTGGCAGCCTTTTTAGTTAGTATAGCTCTGGGCCACCTCTTTGGGTTTTTGGCGGCTCGCTACGGCGGCAAGATAGATTTAACTGCCAGAGTCTACGCCATGGTGACGTATGTGCTCTTCATCCCGTTTGTAGGGCTTGCCTTGCAGCTGGTGTTCTCTGTGTGGTTGGGCATATTTCCTGTGGCTGGCAGAATAACGCCGGGTCTTGAGCCGCCGAGAGTGACTGGTCTGTATCTTGTGGATTCTTTGTTGGCTGGCCGCCTCGACTCTTTTGTTGATGCCCTTTGGCATTTGGCGTTGCCCTCTTTTACGCTTGGGCTTGTGTTGTCAGGCGTATTTGTACGTCTTATTAGGAATAATATGGTGAAGACGCTTGGCGAAGATTTCGTCTACGCCTACAGAGCCATAGGGTTTCCGGAGAGAAGAGTGTTGTGGAAGGCATACCGCGTGGCCATAGTCCCCACCGTGACGATGATGGGATTACAGCTGGCGTTGTTGTTGCAGGGCGCCGTCTTGACGGAGACCACCTTCTCCTGGCCAGGTCTGGGCACGCTTCTTTTGGAGAGAATCCAGTACCTAGATTACCCCACAGTGCAGGGGGCTGTGGTGGTGTTTGTGCTTATCGTAGTGTTTATGAACGTGGCGGTAGACATAATAAACGCGTTGCTGGACCCCAGAGTTAGGAGGGGATTATGATGTTGAAGATAGGGGCGGCGTTAGTTCTTTCCGTTGTGTTGCTTTCGGCGCTGGCCCCCTTAATAGCGCCTTACGACCCCACTAAGAGGGCCGGCGACCCCCTCGCCCCGCCAAGTGTAGCGCATCTCTTCGGCACAGATAACCTCGGCAGAGACGTGTTTAGCAGAGTTCTCTACGGAGGTCAGGTGATAATTGGGATCTCTCTTCTGGCTACTTTGATGTCGGCGGCTGTGGGGTTCACCCTAGGCATGTTCTCCGGCTACGTGGGAGGCAAGTTAGACAAAGCGCTTAGTATGGTCATGGACAGCATGTACGCGTTCCCCAGCTTAATCTTGGCAATAGCTATAGCAAGCGTCTTAGGGCCCAGCCCGTTGAACGCCGCCGCGGCCATAGGGGTGGTCTACGTGCCTACCTACTTCAGAATGGCACGTAGCGAGACTATGGTGGTTAAGTCTAGTCTCTTCATTGAGGCGGCGGTTGCGCTGGGGATGCCTCGGCGGAGGATATTATTTAGACACATCCTGCCTAATTTGGTGCCCTCGCTTGTGGTAGTCGCCACCATAAACATAGCAGACGCCGCCCTCACCGAATCCGCTCTCGCCTTCTTCGGGTACACAGTTACGCCGCCTACGCCGGACTGGGGTCTAGATCTCTCAAGCGCCAGATCGTATATAGTAAACGGTTGTTGGTGGCTGTTGGCGCCAGGGGGCTTTGTGGTAATCACCGCGCTGGGCTTCTCCATGTTGGGAGAAGGACTAGGCGAAAAGCTTGGGAAAAAAGAGGTTTAGGAGGTTTTTATCGCCCAGTACCTCAAAATCATTGTGGGGTCCACCACGACTTCTATATTGGGCTTAGTCACAATAAACAACTTACCTTGAACCAAGGGAATTATGGGCACGTCCTCCGCCAAGATCTGTTGCGCCTGCTTATAGAGTTGCTCTCTTGTCGATTGGCTTAACTCGAGGGCTGCTTTCTCAAGGATTTCGTCCATCTTGGGATTGCTGTAGCCGTTGCCTAACCATTTGTTTGAGGCCGTCTTTAAAAACGGCGTCGTGTAATCGTCGGGGTCTAAGTAGTCAGGGTACCAGCCCAAGAGCGAAACCATCATGGCGCCGCTTCTAAGCTGTTGCACGTAGGTGGCCCACTCGGCGGATTTCACAGTGACTGAAACCATGCCGGTGGACTCCCACTGATCCTTCAAGACGGCGGCGAGGTCCTTCTCGGTGTCGCCGTAGTGAGTCGGCGTGTACCACAACTCGATGTTGAGCTTCTTCCCGGCGCCGTAGCCGGCCTGTTGGAGAAGCGACTTGGCAAGCTCTACGTTGCAGTCGCCGTATTTCTCCTTAAAGACTGGGTAGGAACTCCACATGCCCTCCGGCACCAGCGTGTAGAGCGGGGACACGGTGCCGTGGAACACCGTCTTTACAATATCTTGTCTACATACGGCGGCGGCGAGCGCTTGCCTAACTCTTACATCTTTCAACTCTGTCATGTTTAGATTCAACACTATGTACCTGATAAAAGAGCCAGGGACCTCTACAACCTTAAACTTGCCAGACGCCCTCAACGCCTCTATATCCGGCGGGTTTAAAGTCCTCCACGCGATGTCCACCTCGCCCCTCTCCAAGGCGAGCCTCAACGTAGTGGCGTCTTTGTAGAACCTAATGACCACCCTGGAGAACTGCGGCTTCGGCCCGTAGTAATTTGGATTCGCCTCAAGCACAATTTGTTGATCTCTTACAAATGTCCTTATACAGTAGGGACCCGCCCCGCCTGCGGTTTGATCTGAGTCAACTTTGTCGGGAGCATATTTTGGATGAACGGGGAAATACGGCGGCGTGGCCAAAAGCGCTAAGAAGTAACTCACGGGGGCTTTTAGATAGAACACCACGGTGGTGGCGTTCGGCGCCTCTACGCGCTCCACAAAGTCCGTAACAAGCCACGCAGGGTCGCCGTTTATCTTCATAACGCGTTCAATAGACCTCTTCACGTCCGCCGCCGTAAGCGGCGTCCCGTCGCAGAACTTGAGATTAGGCCTAAGTTTAAACACCCACACCTTTCCACCATCCAGCACAGTCCAGTTCTCCGCCAAGTCGGGCTCCAGCTGGGTGGTGCCAGGTTTATACCTCACAAGCCCAGCCATAGTGTTGTAAAGTACCTCCCACGTAAAGAAGTCGTAGGCATTAGCGGGGTCTAGGTCTGTCACCTTGTCGGTGACCCCTATAGTCAACGTCGCCACCGCAGGAGACGTCACAGTGGGCGTAGTAGAGGGAGATTGAGTAGTGGGAGATGGACTCGTCGTCGTAACTGGAGTCGTGGTGGTGGGGGCCGCAGGTGGTCGACTCATCAACAAAAAGCCAATAATCGCAAGCACTACAACTGCGCCGACGCCTATTACTAATGTCTTGTTCATGGCTAAATATT
>JAEMPK010000172.1 GCA_022759345.1 Pyrobaculum sp.
ATGACGTAGTCCACGTAGTGCTCCGGCCTCTGGACTATGTTCCTCTTGACGGTCCTTAGGGAGAAGAAGTAGAGTCTGTCCAACTGGTCGTCCAGCCTCAGGATCTCCTCAGCCAACTGACGTTTCCCCTGTCCAAACATTTGTAGGAAAAGCGAAAACATCGCATCTACTGTGGTGTACATGCTCCGCACGGCCTCGTCTATGTTTATATCCTCCCGCGTCACGATCCTAAGCTTTAAGACGCCGCCCACTTCCATCAAAACCACGCCAGGCAACTTACCTTCTATCTTAGTCACCACGGCAGATATGTTCTTCGTCTCCACCTCCAGCTCGTCGACCCCCTCTATGTAGTACGCTATAATATCACGTACTAACTTCTCTACGTCATCTCCCTTGATCTTCACCCGTCTAACGGCGGCCGCCTCCGCGCCGGGGAGCAGAGTAATCTTATCTCTATCCACAATGATGCGAACAGGCGAGCCCACCCCCAGGCCGTGTAGTTCTACCCACTCCTTAGGAAGAGTTATCCCAAAAGATCTTTCGCCGACCCGGATAATTTTTCTCACCTCCACGGTATACTCGCTCCCACCTGTTAAAAAGCGTTGTGAAGACTCAGTCTGGGACGGCCTTCTCACTGGTCGACATCGGATGTGATCATCACCCGCTTCGTCTAAGCAACGCCTTTAAATACTTGGCAAGGGGGCGAAGCGTGTCTGCCCTAATCACGGCCTTGGCGGCTCTAGCCACCTCCTCGTTGACTGGGTTGAATGCAATTGGGTAACCCGCCTTTCTCAATATGGGCAAATCTGCCTCGCCGTCTCCCACAGCAATCGTCTCTTTCCACTCCACGCCGATGAGGTCAAGTACCTGTTCCGCAATTTCGGCTTTGTTTCTATCGCTTACAGACACCGCCACCGAATACACGGCGCCGTCTCTGTATATTAACTCGTTCACTAAATAGAAGCGGAAACAACGAGAGAGCCGCCTAGTGTAACCTAAACCTGCGGAGAGAGCGACAGTGTATACGCCGGCCTCTTGCAGAGCGCTACACAATTCCTCAAACCCCCTCCTGGTTTGAAACCTAGCCTCCACAACGCTCCGGGGGGTTCCGAACCAGAGCAACGTGTCGTAAAGAGCCCACTCGTAATAATCTATGGCGTTTAGCTTGTAGAGCTCTCTGTTGAGTTGGGCGTCTGTGCCCAACACCGCGTGTAGCCTCTGCCAAGCAGAGCGGAAGGGCGTAATAACGCCGTCAACGTCTAGAATTATCGCGCGGTACCTCATTCCTTATACACCCGAATCGCACGCGATGGACAGTGTCTCTCAGCCTCTTTGACCTGGTCGTAGAGCTCGTCGGGCACCACGCCCTCCTCCACGCCGTTTGTGGCGTATTCCGAGGCAACCACAGGCTTGCCGCCGTCGCCTGGGATGAAAACCGTGGGGGCGTAGAATAGGCAGAAGTGGGCTACCACACATTTTGATCTATCTATCCTCACTCGGACAGGCATTACGCAGATCTCGAAGTCAGTATTTATATATTCCAAGGCTGTGCAGAATAGCTGAGTACAAGTCCGAGACGGGGCGCGGCTTCACTACTCTACAAGGCTTCTCGCCGCAGAGGGCGCCTTCATACGCCAGTAACGCCTTCTTGACCTCAACGCCGCCGCTGTAGCCGCCTAGAGATAAGTCGCTTCTAACTACTCTGTGGCATGGGAGTACAACCGGCAAAGGGTTGGAGGCCATTAACCACCCTATGTGCCGAGGGCTCGTGCCGATGGTCTCTGCGTAAAGTTTATACGTCGTTACGGAGCCACGCGGCACGCTGAGTAGATAAAGGAGCCTCTTGTCTAAGCCGTCTACTTCTATGGAGTAGACAAAGGTCTCTATGTCTACCCATTTACTACATGCAGGGGGGTTGACGTGCGTCCTGGCGCCGTCCCACCCCACAGTCACAGGTCCGTAATGTGTACACAGCACCGCTGGAAAACTACTTAATATTAAAAGCAGTTGCGTCCCATGGCTAGAGTAAGGCTGGCTGGTGTGCTCGTGGCACTGGCTGGCGGCAGAGAGGAGGTTGAGGTTGAGGGCGACACGGTGAAAGACGTATTGAAAAACTTGGCGTCGGTGTCGCAGAAGCTGTATGAGAGAGTCGTGGGACCGGACGGCAGGCCCAGAGCCGACATATACATAGCCGTGAACAACGTCGACGTGAGGTTGCTGTCCGGCCTCCTTACGCCTGTGAAAAAAGATGATGTGGTTCTCCTACTGGCCTACATCCATCCCGGCTAGTTTTTTCTATTTTTCCTGTTGTCCACCACCACGGCCGGGGTCTTCCTAGCCTCCGCCTGGGGGGCGGCAACCGCCGCCTCCGGCTCTGCGACGACGACCTCCTGTCTATAGTATACCACGCCACGCGGCCACTCCTCTCTTACAAATATAGCCCTTAGAAGCAACGCAGAGCCGAAGAAGAGGAAGGTTGCCATGCCCGTAAGGACGGCGCTCCACACGGTGGCGTACTCTAAATACCCCTCAAGCGGCGAGAAGGGCAGTATTAGCCTCTGCCCCATCACCTCTCTAATCGCCCACAGCCCGTTAACTATAAACCACACCAGGATACCGGCCAGCCCCCATCTGATCATAAAATCGCCGAACCAGCTGGCCAAGGGGCGTCTCGGGGGGATTGATGCTATAAGGGCGAGGGCGAACGCAATTAGCATAAACCATATCCAGCCGCCCACAACTGGGTGCTTCATGTACTGCGTAATCGACCCTATGAACTGGCTTAAGTCCATCTACACTACCTACTGTAGACGATATAAGAGTAATGTTTTATTTTGTACGTTTACGGATTTAAGAATCCGGTGTTGAGTACATGATTCTGGCAAACGACGAGTTGAAGAAGCTCATATCGCTGGGCCGACTTAAAATTGATCCCCTCTCCCCGGACACTGTGCGGGAGAACGGCCTCGACTTGCGCATAGGCGGTGAGTACGCAATATACGCGTACGAAGGCACCGTGGTGAAGCCCTGCGAGCTTGAGAGCACCAGACACCTCTTCCGCATCGTGAAGGCGGATGAGGTGGTCATACCGCCTAGGAACTTCGTCTTGTTGACGACGGAGGAGTATGTAAAGATGCCTGAGGATGTGGTTGGATTGGCGAACCTCCGCTCCACTTTGGCGCGCCTAGGCCTTGTAATTCCGCCCACTGTAGTAGACGCAGGCTTCGAAGGCAACATAACAATCGAGGTGGTCAACGAGTCGCCTAACACTATAGTATTGAAGAGAGGAGTTAGGTTCCTCCACCTCATCTTGGTAAAGGCCGAGGGGAGGGCGGCCTACGCCGGCATGTATCAAGGACAGAGGGGCGTCACCCCGCCTAAGGGGCTGAAGAGGGAGTGCTAGAAGAAGAGGTCCGGGTCTTGGGGACACTTAGCTGTCTGCTTTGTGGCTAGATCTACTACTTCTATTTGTTTTTCCACTATGGCGATTTTTGGCTTCGTCTTTCTGTAGGGGCCGGCCGACGAGGTGAATATCGTCACGACTGCGCCTCCGTGATGTCTGGCGCATCCCT
>JAEMPK010000063.1 GCA_022759345.1 Pyrobaculum sp.
GAGAACGTTGGCTTTATCAGACCGACGAGGCTTGACATATACGCCTCAGACCCGGCCACCACGCACCCCATCTGCGCCTACATGTATGCAGTACAGGTGGCGAACCCAGCCATTGTCTGGAGCTGGTGGAGGATAGGCGGGGGCACCGTATGGAACGGTCGCACGTGGGACCTTGGATACGTCGTGTACGGCGACAGGCAGTGGTATCTGTTGTCTTTTGCGCTTTCGCCAGCCGGCGTGGCGCAGTGGGCCGTCTACCACTACAACTCCTCTGGGAGGCCTATGAAGTTGCTTGGGGTCACCACGAGGAGCGGGGTCTCGTGGTTGCAGAACTTCTACATAGTTCTTGGTAGCGCCATTGTGGACAACCCAGGTAGTACAACAAGTGCCTGGACGGAAGCTACGTATTACGCATATGTGCGCGTTAGGCCGTGGGTCTACCCCGAGCCCTCCGTCTCCCTTGCGCCTCTCGACAAGTCGCCGCTTGTGGCGCCGGTGCGGCAGGACATAGTGGCGCTAAACCGTAGCGAGATAAGGCTTAGGCTAGACGCCGCTCTGGACATGCCGGGCGCCTTGGTGAGGAGGCTCAACGCCACCACGTGGCTCAACGCCTCGGCTGTCATAGTGGACAGCTGTAGGGCCCATGGCAACTGCCGCGAGGAGGTCCACCAGAGGACTTTGTGGTATTTGATAAACGTCACCCACAGCGAGCCCCGCGCCGCCTTGTCTTCGCAGTTCTTTGTGTACTACGTCTTGGGGAACTCGCCTAGGAACACAACCGCCACCTGGACTCTCTACGACTACGGCGACAAGTGGGCCCGCTTCAACGTCACTTTTACAGTGCCCCGGAGGGCGCCCTTTGCGATTCTGATCTCTGTGCCCGGCTCGATCATCGCAAAGCTCGCGGTGAGCGACGCAAGACCTCAGGTATATTACTTGCCACTTAGAAACCCAGACGGGTCCTACACGTACTACGCAATGAACTACGGAGACGGCGTCGCGATTTTCTACATGTCTTCTTGGGGCACCGTCCAGTCCTTCGACGACAGCTGGGACCCCAGATCGCTGGGCTACGCTGGCTACTTCGGCGCCTTGTACAACGTCACGAGCGGTAGCGAAAGGTGGCAAGTCCTCGTGGTGCCGCCGGGAGGCCTTGTCAAGTTCAAAACGCCGGCCCAGATAGACCTCAGGTACTACTCGCCCGCATGGCAGGTGCCGTACGTAACCCAGATCTCGACGCCTTGCCAGCAGCCTGGCATCTACCGCCTGCTGGTGCCAACGAACATAACGACAAATTACTATATCTTCGCCATAGACGGCGTTTCTGCCGCTAGCAGTTTAAGAGCGGTTTACATATTTGGACCGCATACCGGCGGTGGATGGCTTTCCGCGCCGTTTTACATAGAGAAAAACCCCTCCGGCGCCCCCCTGCCTAGGGTGTGGGTGAGGGTAGATGCCCCTCCTGGCTCCATCGACTACAGCGGAATGCTCGCCGTCTTGTGCCAGGCCTCGACGCCGGCCTCGGCGTCTAGCGAAAACAAAGACGCGACCTTTGGGTCGGGCAACTACGGCACTGCGTCGAGCTACGCGTCCATAAGTGCAAAGGCCAGCCTTGCGACCTTCCCCGACGGGTTTACGGTGGATGTGCGGCCCACGTCGTCGTCCTATATAGGGAGCTGGGGTCTTGCCAACGCCACGTATCTGCCGTCGTATTCTTCATGTAGTGTTGGCCAGAGCCACGTGGCGATTTACTACACCGGCTCCTCGCCGCCTTATTGGTGGCATTTCGACGGCTTCTGCTTTGATAGGCATATATGGGAGAAGCAGGGCGGTACGCCGTATTTTGCAAGCATATCGCTTTCGCGGCAGTTTGTGCTGTACCGCATGTGGACGTCCAGCTTCGACGAGGCGGGGATGTGGCGCCGCTCCTACCCGAACGCGCCGGTGAGTTTAAATAGGCCTTACGTGGCGTATCAGTACGTGGATGCGCAGTTTGGTTTCGAGTGGCGTATTAGGCCGTTTGCCTGGCCTGAGCCCTACGTGAGGGATTGATATGCAGTCGCTTGAGCTTGTTGTCTTGGTTTCTTTCTCGCTTTTGATAGTCTTCGCCGCGGTGCCGTACATCTGGCAACTGGCTTCCGCCTCTATGGCGCAGTGGGAGGCTCGGCAGATGCTCACCTTCATGGCGTCTTTCGCGGACTCGCTTGAGTCGGACTTCGGCATGCCTGGCACGTTTAGGAGCTACTACCTCCCCAATTTGGTCTACGGCGTCTTCTCTGTGCGGAACTATACGATGTATATAACCTGCGTCTCGACGGGGCGTTCGTTGCCGCCTGTATACTCCCTCTTCGTCATGTATAACTCCAGCTATATAACAGGCGGCGCAAAGCCGCTAAGGGGGGTTAGGAACGTCACTCTTGCGCCGCTGGGCCAGCCGTTGGTAAGTCTCAACGCCACAGGTCTCGGCTATGTGTTGTACACAGGCCCCGTCTACATCTCCGGGGCACCAACCGTGGTGTATGTGGTTAACGTCACTAGTGTCGTGGTCTCAGGCTCAACCTCTCTGAGTTACCGGGTGGTGCGCGTCGTCGATGGGTACAGCGACGATCGTTTTCGTATGGATTGTCCAGGCGGCGTATTTCAGATAAGACTTGTCGATAGTAGAGGGCGGCAATTGTGGACCGCCGCCTACGGCCTAGGCGAAAGCGTCGTGGTGGTGGCTACGCATGTCGAGGTTGCGTTGAGATGAGGTCGCTTGAGGCCGCCGTCCTTTTCGCCTTCGTCGTTGCGGCCTCTGTGTTTCTGGCGTTTTACGTAGACATGCTTGCGCAGTCTGCGCTCGACCGCGAGGTGGCGGCTCTGGCTAAGTCGACGCAGGACCTGGTGGTGGCTCAGTTGAGAGACGTGCTGACGGCTGCGTCGTTTAGCTATGTGCGGAACTTCACCTACATGCTCTACGTGCCCACAGAGTTCCCCACCCTAGACGCATACGTCTACAACGCGACTATTTACGTAGGCGGCGACGGGGTGTTGTACGTAAACGTTTCTTTCGCCGGCTTTAGGGGGACCGGCGTCAGCTACTTCTCTACTTCATCTGCCGTCGACAACGTGACAAGCCGCGCCAAGATAGACGGCGTTAGGCTCTACCTGTCAGACCCCGTGGCCGCATACGCGTTGAGGCCTGGTGCGTCGCGGTGCGTCACCCAACGCGGCGTCAACTTGACGCAGGTGGGATGTGCCGCCCTTGTGACCGGGGCTCGTCAGTACTACATTCTTTATGTGATTAAAAGGTAGTGGCGGTTGATGTGTTGCAGACTTATGACGACATGTATATAAGAAGAAAACCAGAGCTGGCATAGACGAGACCGCCGCTTCCACGTCCGACATGCTGGAGACCTCTGCATAAATTTCATCACATCGTCTACGCCGTGCGTCCTCAGCTGT
>JAEMPK010000170.1 GCA_022759345.1 Pyrobaculum sp.
TCTTGTCTTTCGCATGGGAGCCCCACCATTAGGTATAGCTTCAGCCTCATGCCCAACTGCCGTGCCTTCTTGGCCACTCGCGCCACGTCTTCGTCCTCCATGTCCTTCCCCAGGGCTTTTCTCAGCCGGCGGCTGGTCTCGGGGGCTATCGTCACGGTCTTCTGCCCCGTCGCGGCCAGTAGCTCCAGCGCCTCGTCGTCTAGGAGCTCAGCCCTCATGGAGGGTAGGGAGAGGGGGATTCCGCGTCTCGCAGCTTCGGCGAGGAGGTCCTTGAAGCCGGGGTGGGCGTTGGCCGTGAGCGCCACTATGGACGGCCTAATGCCGTATCTAGAGTAGAGCTTGGCCGCCTCCTCCAGCGCAGTTCTCCAGTCCCGGGGCCTGTAGGGCTTGGTGAGGTAGCTCTCCATACAGAAGAGACAGCTGTAGGGACACCCCCTGGCCAGTTCCACCGCCAGGCTGAAGGCCGCCTCTGGCTCAGGTATTCGTCGATAGTCCGGCTCGGCGCGGTCGGCCCACTTCACCGCGACGGGGTGAGGCCCTCTGGCCGGGTAGTAGAGGCCCTCCGTCTCCTCGCCTGTGGCTAGGTACTGCGTCAAGGCGTCCCAGAGGGGTTCCAGCTCGCCCACAGCTACGGCGTCGGCGAACTCGGCTACGGGCTCTGGATTTGCGGCTACCGGCGGCCCTCCGACGACTAACTTAGGTTTTTTTCTGTGGGCGGCGCGGGGCGGGATCCCCGCCTCGATCAGCATCTTGACTAGGTTTACGTAGTCCAGTTCGTAATGTACAGTCGCCACGATGTAGTCAAAATGGGCGAGGGGGGTTCCGTCCTCTACGCCGCGGGGTCCTCTGTCGGCGGTGAAACGCTCGACGTAGAACCCTTCGTCTTGTAACTTGAAATACAGCATGTGGTACGCGGCAGACGACATGGCGACTTGATACGTGGAGGGGTAGAGCAGAGCCACCTTCACAGCGTCTTTGCGGTAGGCGACGCGACGCACGTTGTTTTTAATACCTTCATTTAAAAGCCCATGGATCTTCTATCGCTTCTGCGGAGGGGGGAGTACGTCACGTATCTCATAGTTCTTTTCTTGACGGCGTTGCTTCTTCTTCTTTCGTTGTATCTAGCCTTTTTTAGACTCGTAGATCTCTTCACCGCCGCCACAACACATCCGGAAACGCTTGCACAAGCAATCTACAATGCGCTCTCAGACGTGTTCTTAATAATTGTATTTGTGGAGTTGATAGACACCTTCATTACCTATATCGAACAGAGGCGGATTGTGGTGTACAAGATCATCGACGTGGCTTTGGTGGCTCTTGCAAGAGAGCTCTTCATATACCTAGCGCCGGTGAACCAAGACTTTAAGCTAGAGAAGGGCGTAGTCCTCGTGGCGGCGGCTTTCGTCATAGGCGTCATCGACTATCTGCAGCGGATTGCGCCTAGGGTCGAGAGGCGGAGGAGGTAAAATTTATTAAGAGACCCCTTTCGTGCTTTCGTGTCTCAGTCTTTCAACATTCTGAATATTAGGGAGAATAAACTGCTGGGGAGGAGAGAGGCTTTAGTAGAGGCTTTGCATCCCAATGCTTCTACCCCCACTAGACAGGCGGTTAGGGAGTGGGTGGCTAAACAACTAGGCGTAGACGTCGCTAATGTGTTTGTAAGAAGAATAATGACTAGTTACGGCGTTGGGAAGTCTCTAGCTGAGGTGCACGTATACGGCGACTCGAAGCTGGCAAGAGTTCTAGAGCCTTTATACATCCTCGCCAGAAACCTCGGCGAGGAGGGAAAGAAGTTGCTAGAGGAGGCGAGAAAGAGAAGAGCTGAACGTAGAGAGAAGAGAAGAAAGAGGAAGAAGTAGTATGTCCAAGAAGACGACTGCCCAGAAGGAGAAGAAGCTCCCCCGCGCCGCCGCTTGGTACGAGCTGGATCTCCAGAAAGGCGTGTTCCGCTTCAAGAACAAGTTCTGCCCCAAGTGCGGCTCCGTGATGGCTTTTCACAAGGAGCCAGTGCCTCGGTGGCACTGCGGCCGGTGCGGCTTTACTCAGTTCCAGAGGTAGTCTTTTATCGATATCCACGTCTCTATCAATGGGGCCAAGTCTCGTAGTTCTTGGCGTAGAGTCCACGGCACATACCATAAGTCTTGGTCTTGTGGTAGATGGACAGATCTTGGGACAGGTTGGGAAGACCTACGTGCCGCCAAGCGGCGCGGGGATCCACCCCCGGGAGGCGGCTGAGCACCACGCCCGCCACGCGCCGGCGCTTCTGCGTCAGCTTCTTGAGAGACATGGGCTTCGGGTTTCTGACATAGACGTTGTGGCGTATGCGGCGGGGCCTGGGCTGGGGCCTGCCTTGAGGATCGGCGCCGTGTTGGCGCGGGCCTTGGCGATTAGGCTAGGCGTGCCGCTTGTGCCTGTGCACCACGGCGTCGCCCACATAGAGGTGGCTAGGTACGCCACGGCCTCCTGCGACCCCCTGGTGCTTCTGGTGTCGGGGGGCCACACCATGATTGTGGGCTTCTCAGAGGGCCGCTATAGGGTCTTTGGAGAGACTCTCGACGTGGCCATCGGCAACGCCATTGACATGTTCGCAAGAGAGGTGGGGCTGGGGTTCCCGGGGGTGCCTGCCGTGGAGAAGTGCGGCGAGTCGGCAGACGCGATCTTGGCCTTCCCCATGCCCATCGTGGGGCAGGACCTCTCCTACGCTGGGCTTACCACATACGCCCTTCAGCTGGTGAAGAGGGGGGTGCCGCTACCCGTGGTATGTAAGTCGTTGGTGGAGGCGGCCTACTACATGTTGGCTGAGGTGACAGAGAGAGCGCTCGCCTTCACCAAGAAGCGGGAGCTTGTGGTGGCGGGAGGCGTTGCGAGGAGCCGACGGCTGAGAGAGGTGTTGGAGGCGGTGGGGAGGGAGCACGGCGCCGTGGTCAAGGTGGTGCCGGACGAATACGCCGGCGACAACGGAGCCATGATCGCGCTCACCGGCTACTACGCGTATAGAGCCGGCGTCTACACGACGCCGGAGCGCAGCTTTGTGCGTCAACGGTGGCGGCTCGACAGCGTCGATGTGCCGTGGTTCCACGACCTCTGCGCCAACGTCACAAATAAATAAAGGATTGATAAAACAGAGCCATGAAGCCATACGTTACTGCTCTGGTTCTGCTGGCGGTTGGGACACTCTTAGTCGCCTTCGCCGTGGTGAACGCTTTGCTTCTCTACTACGCCGGGGTACCTAAGACGACTCTCAACGTGACGGCGTTAAAGATACAAGGCGTCCCTGATCCCTACTACGTGGGGGTCGGCGTGTTGAGGGGTGTGTTGCTCTTGGCTCTTGGCCTCATTGGGGGGAAGCTGATTGAAATCGGTCTCGCCGAGTGGAGGGAGCGGAGTCGGGAAGAGGCGTTGCGCAACTACTA
>JAEMPK010000176.1 GCA_022759345.1 Pyrobaculum sp.
ATTATCTTAAACGTCCTCCCTCCGTACGGCACGTGGCGGAGAAACAAGAGATTAATCTCGTCACTGACCACATGTACGGCCTCGGCTCCATGCTCCATGGCAAGTCTCCGTGCCACCTCCACAAGCGCGGCGTGGGCCAGCCTGCTCCGAGGCGCCTCGAAGTCCCTCAGCCTCCTGCCGAAGGAAACTCCGTCAAGCCTAACGGCGAAAGGCGGCGAGGAGGGCTCGCACACGGCCTCCCTCTCCCTATACCGCCTCTCCAAGACAGCTGGGTTTTCCAGGAGCAACCTTTTGAGCGTCTCCACGTAACAACTGGAGTTTTTTAAATACAAGAAACAAGCTGTACATGAGGTTGAGATTCCGCAACGTAGTGCTGGGGGGCACCTTCGACACGCTTCACTCGGGCCATGTGAAGTTGCTCGCCACGGCGACTCTCATCGGCGACAGGATCCTCATCGGCCTAACCAGCGACTCCTTCGCCTCGACGTATAAGCAGTACAAGGTGAGGCCCTTCTCGGCGCGGCTTACCAATTTAAGAAATTTGCTAAGCCTAATAGCGCCGGACAAAGACGTCGTCTACGCCGAGATCCACGACCCCTACGGCCCCGCGGTCGCCGATCCCCGACTTGAGGCAATAGTGGCGAGCATAGAGACGGCACCACGCGCCATCGCGATAAACGAAGAGAGAGCCAAGAGAGGCCTCAGGCCGATGGAGCTGGTGGTTATATCCACAGTAAGAGATGGCTACGGCCACATCCTCTCCTCAACATACATAAGACGAGCGCTTGAACATATGAAGCTAGACTCTAACAAGCAGAGTTAACTCCCGGTAGGCCTCCAGCGCTTCGTCGCACTTCTCCACGCACAACGTGGGGCCGCCTAAGAGATCTATCCGGCGGTACTCCCGCCCCCTCTCTTTCAAAAACTTATACACGTTGGTATACACTATGTCGGAATGTCTAAAGTCTTTAAAGACTACTAAGTAGTTATATACGAGAGACCAGGCGACGTAGGGGTCGTCGACAGGCGGTAAACCGTAATCCTCCAGCCTCGCCGCCGGCGTGGGGGGTTTTAATCTGGCAACTCGCTTAGCCAACTCCGCAACGTACAACACGTTCGCAGCATCGACCTGGACGTCTAAAGGACTGTGGTAAAGCCCCCATGTGTCTTTTAGAGATGAGATAGTGACAGAGGGAAGCCCCCATCTTTCGTAGTGCACGCTGTCGAAATACGCCTCTGGGTCTCCCACAGGCCCTAGACCTTTCAACGTCTCATGTAGGTAAGGCACGGCGTACATCCGCGGAGTCCCCACGCCGATGACGTCTATGTTGACGAGGAAGGTGGGCCTCCACCGCTTTAGATAGTTAAGAGATCCCCACGCCCAGTAAAAAGAGGGGATGTGCGGCGCCACGCCCTCCTCTGCGGTGAAGAGGCCGAGGGCCACTGGGACGTCGTCTGCCACCAACTCGCTGAAGGCGAGGACGGCGGCCTCCACGCCGGCGCAGTTATCAGTGGCGCCCACAAGCCAATGGTCCCAATGTGCCGATATCATAGGCGTATTGTCAAAACTATTAAACGCCACGAGACTATAGCTATAAGTCACCCGAGACCTCGTCTCCACCTCCAGCCTGGCCCGTCTCCCCACCTCGACCTCTTCAAAACTAGCTACGGGAATCAGCGGAGGCGCCGCGTCTAGCTTAAAGCCGGGCTCTCCTGTGACCACAACGCGGCGGGGAGGCCTGCCTGTGAAAACCACAGCGGCGGCGCCCCGCCGCGCCGCATCTATTACTATGTACTTTGCATCGTCCACGTCGGGGGGGAATTCGGCGACGGCTATGTTGCCCTCGACGTCTTCCTCCGCCGGCACGAGCCTCCCCTCCACTGCCGCACTCCTAGAATAGGGCATCGCCAAGCCCGAGAGCGCCGTGCCGTCTACCTCTATCCTAGTCCCGGCGTCCTCCCAATAGAGAACCTCGACGGGGGATAGGTGGAACCATACAGTGGGGGTGTCGAGGAAGGCGAGGAGCCACTGTAGAAACTCCTGCTCATGCGGCGAGCCGGCGACTAAGTCGCCGTAGGAAGTACATTTCTTGAAAACCTCAGCCACGGGGAAGAGGAGAGAAGATTATAAATCTGCATCTTATTGAAGACGGCGGATTTAGCTGAAACATGCTGATTTGAACCCGGCCTGAGGCGTGATGGACGATCCGCCTAAGTTTCTTCTATAGTAAATGCGCCCAGCTTCTCGAGAACTTGATCTAGCTTCGTATTGACCTCTCTTAGAAGCGCCGCGGCCTCGCCTGGGCGGCTCTCCTCAAGTCTCTCCAAGGCCGCTTTAAGCTCTTTTACTACGTCTAACAACGCATCTAATCGTTGGAAGCCGCGCATGACGCCCTCAATCTGCTCTCTGACGTCGTCTAGCTTCTTCATGTTGAGATACGTAGCGAGGATAATCAACTCCTGTACGTTGTCGATTTTCTTCTTCTTTTCAAACTTAGTCAAAATCTCGGCGGCAAGCGCCCTAACTACGCCCTCTACCTTCTTATTTACATCTTCCACGGCAAGGTTAAATATGGCGAATAAAAGTCTAATGTTGGTGATGAGGGGTTCGATGGAGAGATTTGTGACGACGGAAGAGACGACCTGACGCTTAAATACACTAGACGGGCTTACGTCTATGAAACGAATATACCTAATAGCTAAGGGCGACATCAACCTTCCTGGAGTCCCCATCCTGAGGATCTTGAAAAGCGAAGCGGCCAAGTACGGAGTCTACGGCGAGGCCAAGCTTGTGGGAGACACGCTTTACGCAGTCTTAGAGGGACCCGAGGAGTCTGTTGACCGTCTCGTGAAGTTTATACCCATGGCGTCGCCTGCGGTAAAGATACGGGAAATCTCCATAAGAGAAGAGGAGTACCGAGGCGACTATAAAGAGTTTAAACTCTCCTCTTGACGCGTCTAAGGAGAAGCTCCACCTCCCTCTCCACAGCCCCGCTCTCTCTATGGGGCGCCACGGGCGGCGGCTCCCCGCCCGCAACGCCGGCGAGAAGACTAGCCAAGGCCTTTCTAAACACCTTCGGGCTGGAGGGGCACTCCAACGAGACATAGAACTCTCTCCTCGCCAAAGTCCTACCCAGGAGGTAGTAAAAACGCTCAGAGGCGAAGAAGTAGCCCGTCGGGTCGTCTCTATGGATGTCGAATCCGAGCTGGACAACCAGAGGCCCCTCTGCGGCCTCCTCTATGAAGGAGAGGACGCGCTCAAAGCTCCTATCCCCCGCGCCGGGCGGCAGAGGAAAGGCGACGGCCCCATGCCCCCGCCCCGTTACATATCCATAGGAGGGACCCTCGGCACCTCCGTACACCACGTAGAGGGGGAATTTGTGCT
>JAEMPK010000108.1 GCA_022759345.1 Pyrobaculum sp.
CCGGCGTGCCTGGCGACGTGGCGAATATAACCAACGCGTTGAGGGTATGCAACAGATACAACGTGCCTGTAAAGATTAGAATCGCCGATGTGTCGTTGTTGCAAGACATAAACGGCGCCAAGTACATCAGGTACATGGCTGTTAAGATAGTATACCCGCCCAGCGCCGCGGACAACAAAGTGGTGATTCAAAACGGAGCCGCTGTAGACACCACCACGGACTACGTCACACTGTTGCCGGGTCAATGTGCCATATTGGGCGTAGATATTATAATTGACGCAAACGCGCCGTACTACAAGACGCTGGCGGCCTACCAGATCAACATCGAGAAGGTGCCGCAACAGTAGGATGTGGCGTGAACAGGCGGCGAGAACACTTCTTCTCTTCCTCCCCACCCTAGTCTTCATCATCGCCCTCACGGCGCCGGGGGGCGACTACGCCTTCCGCGCAGGCCCCCTGGCGGAGGTCGCCGTGGGTCAGCTCCCCTACTACGTCTACGTGTCGAACAAGACGCTTCATCTCTACAGCTCTCCCTACGCCCCCTGGCCCTATCCAAAGGCCATCGAGGTTAAGCTGTTCTACCCAACCACGGTCCTCGTCTCCTCCACATGCGGCGCCGTCGCGGCGTCTTCAGTGGGCGGGGCCCCCGGCTCCTACCCCGTTGACGTAGTTGTGCCGCCGGGCTTCCAGGGGGATTGTTGGGTCAACTTCACCCACCCCTCCGGCTGGCGCGACGCCGTTTTGCTGAGGGTCAAGCTGGTGGACTGGTACCCCGGGGCCACGGAGAGGGCGGTGGTCACGCTCAACGGCTCCGGCTGGCAGTTTGTACAAGTGGGACAAGACGGCACGATGTACATATGGGAGCGTCCAATGGCGCAGGTGCCCGTGGCCGGCTGCGTCTTTGTGTACAACAAGTCGGTGCTTCTCACCGAGACCCAGCGCTATAGAGAAGTGGCGCCTAACATCATCCCGCCCGCCGTGGCGCCTTCAAGCTCCGGCTCCGTGCGGTACGGCGCGTTTATAAAGCTGGACGGGGTGTCGCAGCTGTATATATACAAGGCCGACTGCCCCACGACGCCTCGCCTCAACGTATCTGGACCTCCGCCGCTTAGGGCTGAGATAGGGGTGACTCTGCCCACGCCCACAGGCCCCGTCTTTGACGTGCCTGTGGTTAACAACTCTGTGATATACACCACGGGGCTTAGGGTTATAAACTACACAGAGGCCGTCGCCCGCATATATAGGCTGTACGTGTACACCTACAGCACGCCGGTGGGCCTCTGGGGCGCCGTGCTTAGATACGACTTCGCCTTGACGACGCTTCTCACAGTCAAGATCTCTCTGTTTAGGCCGGGCGGCGAGTTGCAGAGAGTCGGCGACGTGTGGATATACCGCGTCGGAAACGCCACCTACTGGATCTACGGCCCCCAGCCCTACCGCCTCTGCGAGCCTCCGTGCGGCATGCCTGCGGGCTGGCAGGAGCCTCTATACGTGGTGGTGGACCCCACTGGGCAGTGGGGCGGCTGGCCTAAGATAGTCGCGGTGAGGCGCGAGTTTCTGCAGCCTTGGAGGTCCTGATCGCCGCGGCGGCTAAACGCAAAATATTTATTTCGGCGGTTAGGGGGTCTTATGAATTGGGTCGCGCTCCTCGTGGGGGTGGCTGCAGGCATGGCTGTGGCCTTTGGGAGGGTGTATGCCGAGAGGCTTGTGGCGAGGTACTTCGGGCTGGTGCCCCCACTCCTCTTTAAACACAGGGACGTGGTTGTGCCGTTTCTCGTGTTGGCCACTGCGGCTAACGTCTACGCCATATGGATCACCGTGGCCTACGGCGGGATTGCCGCGTGGAGGCTCTCAGCCCTCATCGGCCTGGCCCTAACAGCCGCGGCCCAGCTGGTCCAGCTACACATAGCGCTGAGGCCGACGAACCGCGACCTCCAGCTGGCGCTTATATCATGCACGCCGTATGTCTACCTCTTCGCCCTCTACGTCGCCGCCCTGGCCACGGGGAGGTACAGCCTCTGGCTGTTTTGATATGAACTTCGCAGAGGTCGTCCTCCTCTCCGCCGCCGGCGGCGTAATTGCGGCGCTGGCGCCTTTGATATATCTCTTCTACTACACCAGGCCCGTGACCTTCACGGTGTGGACCGGCGCCGTGGCGGCCTTCATCGGCGGCTTCATCTTCACTCTGCTGGCCCTGCAGTGGGGGCTCTTCTACGCCAGGTTTACCTACATCCTCGCCCTCGCCCTCCTCCTGGTGTCCATCGCGTATACGTACTGGGGCATGTTTAGACGTCGGTGGTTCGCCTACCTCTTCGCCGCCGCCGCATGGATATATATCATACTCCTGGCAGTTGTGGCGCGGGCGCTGGGGCTCGGCGACCCCTTCATAATCTAACGGGCGGCACAGCGCCGCCGTCCGCAACGTTAAATATAAATTTTAGAATTTACAGGATGGCGTGAACGTCACTGTGTTTATTGTTCTTGCGCCTCTGGCGGCTTGGCTCTTCCCAGTGTATGTGCCGCCTAACTCCACGGCGTATGTGACGGTGCAACTTCCGCATCAGCTCTGCAACGCCACCGGGACTTTCGTCGTGGATAGGCCTGTGGTGGTGGCCTGCGTAAACACTGCGCCGAGCCCGGCTACGCTCAGCGGCTACGTGGCTGTGGAGTATCCAAAGACGCCTCCGCCCGCGGCGCCTAAGGCCCCGGAGGCCCCGGTGCTCGCGGTGGTGGCCGGCGTAGCCGCGGCGGCGGGCCTCAGCCACGTGGCGAGCAACAGGAGGGAGTGGCTGGCTCTGCCCTTTGCGCCCATCGTGGCTAGGGTCAAGCGGGCCGCCGCCGACGACCCCGTGAGGCGGGAGATTGTGCAGACCATCGAGAAGATGGGGGCCGCCACGCTTTCGCAGATAGTCAAGGCCACCGGCAAGGGGTGGGGCGCCGTGCAGTGGCATCTCTACGTGCTGGAGCGGGAGGGCAGGGTTAAATCTGTAAGAATAGGCCCCTTCACCTACTACTTCGTAAACCCCAGAGCCGCCGCAGAGGTCATACTCACCTCAGTCAACCCCGACAGCTTGAGCCTAGAAGATAGAGAAAAACTAGACCTACTGGCGTCGGGGGCGTGAGGCGTCTCGCGTTGCTTCTGCTAGGCGGCTTGGCCGTCTTGGCGGCCCTCACCTTTCTAAACGTCGCGCGGCTTGAGGTAAACGCCACTCTGCCGCCTGTCTCTAAGAACCTCAACCTGTCGCTTTATCCCCTCGCCTCTGCCAGCTGGGTTGCGTCGGGTATATACAACGTGACTTACTACAGGGTGAAGTTTGTGCCGGGGTGGCCTGAGCTC
>JAEMPK010000076.1 GCA_022759345.1 Pyrobaculum sp.
CATTGGTGTGTGTAGGCCTCTTTCTCCACCGCCACGGCTACCGTCGGCGGCTCTTCGGAGACCGGCGTGTTCCAGGAGGCGGGCATGAGGTTTATCCTGCCGTTGGGGCATTTAGACGCTATTACGACCGTGGGGCGTGGGTGGAGCAACCTGTAGAACTTACCCTCGTACATGAGGTAACGAGACTGGGGGATTTATTACTACTTTTCTACAACCAACGCGTAGGGTCCGGTCTCCTCGGCCTCTAGTATCTTGACGTCGTTGAGCGCCATGAGGCGGCGTAGCATCATGTAACAGACGTAGTCGTCTGTGACGATTTTAAACCGGGTCCCGGCGGAGGCCGTCGCGAGAGCTGTTGCCACAGTCTTAAGGGGGTCGGGGCACTGCTGGCCGGTTACATCTATCACCTGCATGTTAATCTCTCCTTTTTCCTGTATAAAGTTTTTATCTGTAAATCGATGCAAAGACCATGGATGAGAAGCCTGTGTTCGAGACGAACTTGCCGCCTGACAAGGCTCAGAAGGTGGTAGAGATCCTGAGGCAGGTCTACGACCCGGAGATCCCCATCAACGTCTACGACCTTGGACTTATTAGGCGGGTCTGGTTGGAAGACGGCGTTTTGAAAGTCGTCATGACTTTGACGGCTGTGGGCTGTCCGGTGGCTGGCAACGTGGCGCAGGAGGTGGGCTACGCCGTGCAGTCCGCCGTGCCGGAGGCCAAGGACGTGGAGGTAGAGATAGATTTTGAACGGCCGTGGGACCCGACGCAGATGACGCCGCAGGGCCGCGAGATGTTTAAGGCTATATACGGCTACGACATTGTAGAACAGTATCAGGCGGCCCAGCAGGCCTAGAGCGAGAGAACGCCCAACAGCGAAAGGGAGGCAACTAGCCACAAGACGTATCTCTTCCACTCTACTCTTCTTTTGGTTAGGTATTGCACGACGGGGTGCCACTGCGCAACTTGTGCGAAGAACAAGAGCACCACGTGGGCCACAGCTGCATAGAGTATGGTGTGGTATATGTCGAAGACTTCGGCTAGAGTTGCCGTGACAGCGCCGTACGCCGCCGCGGCGTAGAAAAGGGCGGGGTATGACGCGACGGCTACTACCAGAAGGTCTAGGGCGGATTGTAGGAGACGTTGTTCATACGGCGACGAGGCGGTTTCGTTGATGGTCTTTGCCAAGGTCTCTGGCTCTACTATGTAGTAACCTGCCGCGGCCAGCGCCATAGTGAGGACCACGGCGGCCCAGTACATGACGTATGTGAAGTATAGCCACCTCACAGTTTTTTATAGGAGGCCATATTTATGCCTATGTTGGCGATTGAGGTAGGGAGCCCTGTGAGGAAGGACCCCATTGTGGCTAGGCCTGTGGTGTACAGCGAAGAAGTTGTCCAAGCCATCGCCGAGGTTCTTAAGTCCGGCGTCTTGACGGCTCAGCATGGGAGGTGGGTTAAGGCGTTTGAAAGCGAGCTTGCCTCTTTTCTGGGGGTTAGGCACGTCTTGGCGGTGTCCAACGGCACTACTGCCCTCCACACGGCGCTTAAGGCGGTGGGGGTGGGGCCTGGCGACGAGGTGATCACCACGCCTTTTACCTTCGCTGCAAGCGCCACGGCGGTGCTCCACGCCAACGCCGTGCCTATCTTCGCCGACATAGATAGAGAGACGTTGAACCTAGACCCCGCGTCTGTGGAGGAGAAGATCACCGACAGGACCAAGGCCGTGGTTGTGGTACATCTCGCGGGGATGCCGGCGGAGATGGACGAATTTATGAAACTCGCCGAGAGGTACGGCGTCAAGATCGTGGAAGATACGGCGCAGGCCCTGGGAGCTGAGTACCGGGGCAGGCGGGTGGGCTCCATTGGACACATCTCGACGTTTAGCTTCTACGCGACGAAGCACATCACGTCTGGGGAGGGGGGCGCAGTGGCCACCGACGTGGCGGCGTACGCCGAGCGGGCGAAGCTCATCAGAGCCCACGGCGAGGTGGGGAAGTACAACTACGAACTGCTGGGCTACAACTACCGGATGACCGAGATGCAGGGGGTCCTCGCCTACTATCAACTCAAGCAGTGGCCCGAGATGCAGAAGAGGCGTGAGGCCTACGTGAAGGTCTTGCTGGAGGAGCTGGCGCCGCTGGAGGGCGATATGTTGACGGTGCCGAGGCCGAGGCCCTACATGAAACACAGCTGGCACCTGGTGCAGATACTCCTCGCAGTGGAGAAGCTCACCAAGCCGAGGGACTACGTGGTGGAGGCGTTGAGGGCCGAGGGGGTGGGCAACGTCTTCGTGGCCTACCCAGTCCCCCTCTACAAAACTCCTCTCTTCCAGCGGCGGGAGGGCCACGGACTCGGCTGCCCCTGGAGCTGTCCCTTCTACGGGAGAAAAGTAGAGTACAGACCTCTTCCCAATGCAGAGTGGGCGGCGGAGCGGGTGCTGTCGCTTCTCGTGATGCCGAATTTAACTGAACAAGACGCTGTGGACACCGCGGCGGCTTTTAAGAAGGTGTTGACGGCGTTGAGGAGGTGAGCTCAAGGGCGTCGCCATATATACGCCTCACGTTTTCTACACATATCTTCTGCATCTCGTCTGCCGAGAGCACGCCCTTTTCCACATACCGCCTGAGCTTGGCGGCGAGCGTCCACGGCGGTATGACGGCCCCCGGCCGAGATCTGTCGTCTATGTAGTCGCTCTCCACCACGAAGACGGGGCCTGCCTTGAGCGCTTCTTCAAACTCGCCTTTGCGGCCTATGGGGACGGAGGGGGAGAGACCTTTCGCGTAGGCGTAGCCCGCTAAGGCTCCTTCTACGTGGTGCATCACCACCTTGACGGAGTTTATGCCGGCCTTCTTTGCAAGCTCCGCCACGGAGTCTACTGTGGCCTGTCCCCCGCGTTCGAGGTGGAGGTGCACCACGGCGCCTACGTCTCTGGCCCGCTCCATGGCGTAGAGCGTCACCCGGTTGCAGAGCTCCACCACGCCGGCCTCCACAGGCCAGTGGGGGCGTCCGAACTCCCCCAGCCCCACTGCCCGCCCCTCCTCTACGTACCTAGCCGCCAGGTCCACCGCCCACCGCATAAAGTCCTCCACCTCTCCCACGCCCCACCCGGCTTCTATAAGCTTGACACATTCAGCGGGGTGGAGACCCACCACGGCCCCCGACACAAGGCCAAGTCTTCTTGCTATCTCTACATTCTCCACTGTCTGTTCGTACAGCTTGACTACCCAGTCTCTGTCTCCCGGCCTCCCCCCTATGGACCAGGTCAAGAGGGAGACGAAGACGATGCCGCGTCCCCCAGCCGCCTTGAAGCG
>JAEMPK010000184.1 GCA_022759345.1 Pyrobaculum sp.
CCTGAGGCAATAACCCGCGTTTTCCGCCGACGGCGACACAACATATCCACTGCGCTCCGTAGCGTCTCCAGAGGCCGGAGAGGGGCCAGCGGCGTTATAGGTATGTAGCAACTACGTACCTATTATAGACAGACAGGCCGAGAGGCCGGATGAACTTTTCGACAGGTAAGAGGGCTAGAGCAAGTGACCAGGGCTGCTTGAGGGGTCTCCTGAGGTCGGTTGATGTGTGATGCTCAGCTTCAGAGGCGCACCCTTCGGTGGGTAAAGTGATCCAGCCGCGGCGCTGGACAGAGGCGTGGGGTTGCGGGGCTGGGGCTACTGCGCCAGGTTGTCTTTGGACTCCTCCACAGCCTTCTGGATCTCCTCGGTCAGCCGCAGTTGCTTCTCTGTGACCTTGTTGCCGGCGTCGCGGGCGATGAGCATCAGGGTTAGGTTTACGTAGAGGAGCTAGATGGTGGTTTAGCCGCTCAGTTGCCTTGGCCCACCCGCCGGAGGAACTCGATAGCGTCCAGGTATTTTTGAACCTAAACGCTATATTCGCCTTATTTCGAACCCCGTCATGGCATTCATTGTGTGTATGTGTTCTGGGTCTCGTGGTATTAGTTTTCTAGGTTGCCGAAACTGCGAAATCCGGGGTCGGCGCAATGGCCACTGCGCTGGCGTGAAATCAATTATGGCGACGGTAGTTTAAGGGGCTTTTGGCCTTGTGCCAATTGTATAGTTCGGTATGTGCAACGAAAAATATATTATAATGTATTAAGTCATTATCGTGAAGCTTGTTAAAGTTTTTAAAGGCGTCTGCCCCAAGTGTGGTAGTCCCCTCACCGTTGAGGAGGTGCCTGGGGTGAAGGAGGTGAGGTGTCCACGTTGCAACTTCTCTATTGACCCTAGCGGCTTTACCATTGATGTAGTGGTTCGCCTTGGCGACTGCGAGATTAGGGACTGGGAGCGGTTTGGCCAGCTCTCCTCTACAAACCAAGAGAGGGTTCTACAGGCGTTGGAGTCGGGCTTGGCGCCGCGCGAGCTTTATCCCCTGTTGCTGAAGCTTAAGGAGATGGGTGTCTTGATATGTACCTAGAGTTTCGCTCTGTCTTGAAGTATTTCCGGGACTACGTCGAGGCGTCGGGTGGGATATCTGAGGTGAAAAAGGGGTTTGACTGGAGCGTGTGGTACGCGGCGAAGTGGTGGCTGGAGATCCACAGCGCCGGGGCGGTGAATCTGAAGAAGCCGTTTGTCAAGGCTTTGTATCTGTCGTTGCTGGCGATGAGGATAATCGACGAGGATGGTAACATTCATAAGGAGGTGAAGAAGCCTGAGTTGCCTAAGGGTCTCTACGCTAGGGAGTGGGTGGAGATGCATCAACTGTTTGACGAGCTGGGGGCCGTGAAAGTGGCTAGGGATGAGGTGGATAGAAACTCCTTAGATCTTCTCTTCAGCGACATACAGGTCATGGGGTGGCACAGGCTCATGGTAAACGCCTTCTTAAATGCTTTCGGCGAGTCCGATGGACACGCCGTGTTGGAGCCGTTCTCCAGGGAGGGTCACCTGGCACAGCTCTACCTAGAGAGCTACAAACCGGCGGCTTACTTAGGCTACGACCCCAACCCCTCTTTAGTGGAGGTTGCTAAACAAGTCGTGCCGAACGCAACCTTTGTCGCGGCCCCTTCTGCGTGCCAACTCTCGGGCCAGTTCGACGTGGTGTTGCTGGTGGAGAAGCTTCAATGGATGGCGGACCCCGTGCGTGAGCTGGATTGCATAAGTAAGTTGCTGAAGCCCGGGGGGAAGCTCTACGTGGCGCAGCCAGTCGCCGACTCCACGCCGGGGTACCTTGCGATACTCACCGCGATGGGCGCCCAGCATGTCTACACGTGGACAGAGGTCGAGCAACTCATCGGCATAAGGTTCGCGCTGGAAAAACGCCTGGTCAAAACTATACCTTTCTACGTTGCCATTTTCGCCAAGCCGCACCCCAGGCCGGCCAGGGAGACTCTTAGGTAGCGTCGTTCCCATAAAGCCTTGTGTTATATGGCAGGCGCGGCACCAGGGCCATTGCCACGGCCGCGAGGTTGAGGTCCAGCCGCGTCACGCGTCTCCTGGTCAAGACGCCGATTATGCCCTCGCGGTAGCCGACGGCGCCCCTCCTGAAGTGCCGCTCTGCGAGGACGCCTAGCTCTACGCCGCTGAGCACCTCCTTGAGGAAGACGGTGGGGACTTGAAAGGCGGGGCCGAAGCCGAGCGTCACCTCGCCGGATCTGTCGGCCACGGCGGCCACTGTTATGTCTAGGTGTCTTCCGGCTACGGCCACGACGCCCGCCTCTATCCCCACGCCGTGTTCGGCCTCAGCCACGGCCCGCAGGGCCGCCTCTGCCCTCTTCACGGCGCCTTCTACAACTGCGTCGAGTCCTATAGGCTGGGGAGGCAGAGCCGCCGGCTTAGCCGCCGCGACGACAGACGCCGGGATGCCGAAAAGCATATACGCCCTCTCCACAGCCCTAAGCTTGTTGGGGTTCCGGGAGGCCACGGCGACGATCACGCCCCTCTAGAAACTCCACTTTAAAAGTCGTCGCTGCGGAACTCTAGACAGACGAACCCCGCCTCTTCGGCCTCCTCCACCGACACCTCTCTAGGCTCCTCCACGGCCTCCGCCGCGTCTGGGCCGTAGGAGAGGGTAGCCACGACACGGCTGGGGGCGACGCCCGCCATCTCCACCACCTCTCTTACGGTGTAGAACCTGGCCTTTGCGTAGAAGGGGTGGCCCCGCGCCGCCGCCTCTCTGTAGCGCCTTCCCCATGGCGAGTCCCTAGGCACTATGCACGTCACAACTCTCTCCGCCACGCGCATCGCCTCTCTCAACACCGCGGCGGGGTCTTGGACGAAGCAGAGGGTGACCACCAGCAACGCGCAGGGAAACGCCCGGCGCCTCAGGGGGAGCATCTCCCCCACGCCCTCCACCAGATCTAACTCACGCGGCGCGAGTCTCAACATCTCCCTAACGGGGTCTACCCCCGCCCTCAGCCCCAGGGGCGCGGCGAACCTGCCGGTGCCCACCCCCACCTCCACGCCGCCTCTGCAGCCGAGCCTAGCGGCGGCGAGGAGCTCCGACTCGTAGAGAGAGGGGTGCTTCACGTACCATGCGTCGTAGTCCAAGGCCCTGGCTTTGAAAACCTCCACAGATAAACGTCCGCCTCTTCTTATATAGCTACTGCCTCCAGGCGGACCTATCGCTTAGGGCCCGCTTCACCTCCTCCGGCGTTGCGTTGCATCCGTTTTTCTTCAGCCAGTCGGTGAGGATGTGTATGATCAGCTCGGC
>JAEMPK010000151.1 GCA_022759345.1 Pyrobaculum sp.
GTTGGGGCGGTAGTTGTGGGCGGCGGCGGCGTCGTAGTGGTTGTATTCGGCCGGGCCGGTGCTCCGCCGGGCTGCGGCGGGGATGGGGGGGGGGCGGGGCGTTGTTGTACCAAAAACACGGCGGCCAGCGCGATTACCAGAAGCGCAACCACAATGCCGACAACGGCACCCTTAGAGAGACCTTTCACTCTGGCCATTCTTATATAATACAGGCGTATTTTTAAATATTGAAGTGATTATGTCTATCCTTTCGTCAAATTCTTAACCATCTCTATGGCCTTGTCTAGCTGGGGGTCGCGTCCTTCGCGGTAGTCTTGTGGGGCTATCTCCACCTCTATGTCGGGCTCCACGCCGCGTCCCTCTATGCCTGGCCCCAGGTCGTCGGCCCAGAAGGCGTATTTGGGCTGGGTTATTATGGTGCCGTCGACCAGCTTGTAGCGGGTGTCTATGCCCACGGTGCCGCCCCAGGTCCTCTTGCCAACCACTGGGCCGAGCTTGAGGCGTTTGAAGTCGTAGGTGAAGATGTCGCCGTCGGACCCCGCGTGTTCGTTTGTGACCAGCACGAGGCGCCGCGGCAGGACGTACTCGGGGTAGGGGTACGGCTTGAAGTGCCTAGTCACAAATTTCGCAAAGACGCCGGTGACGGCCCTTAGGATGAGCATGCCGGAGGTGTGGCCGCCCCGGTTGTAGCGGATGTCCACTACGAAGGCTTCTTTGTCGCCTTCTGCGTTTAGCGACTTGAAGAACTCGGCGTATCCGACGGGGCCCATGTCCGGTATGTGGACGTAGCCCACTGCGCCTCCGGTCCTCTCGTGGACGTAGCGCCTATTGGCCTCAACCCAGTGTCGGTAGATGAGGTACTTCTCATCGCGGACGGTCTTTACAGTATACGTCTTGACTTCGCCGTTGCGCTCCACCTCTATCTGCACAACGTCGCCCGGCCTGTTCAGCAGGGCGTACTCCGGCGGCGTCTCGGGGCCGAGCTTCACGCCTGCTATGGACACCACGCAGTCCCCCTCTCTGACGTCTACGCCGGGGGCGAGGAGGGGCGACCTCTCGCCCTCGTAGGAGGGGTCCCCCACGAATATCTTCGCTACCCGCCAGCACTTCCCGTCCCACCTAAACTCGGCGCCGAGGCCGCCCACTAGATACGGCTTGTCCACCTCGAAATCCGGCACTATCTCGTAGGCGTGGCTCGTGCCGAGCTCTCCCTGCATCTCGTTGATTACGTCGCTGAGCTCAAAACGTGTGCCTACCCTCTCCAGGAGGGACTCGTACTTCTTGTACACGGCGTCCCAATCCACGCCGTTGAGGTCGTTGCGCCAGAAGTGCTCCCGCATCAGAAGCCAAGCCTCCCGGAGCATCTGCCGCCACTCCTTATCCGGCTCCACGTACACCTTCACCCGCGACATGTCCAACACGCCGCTCTTCCGCCCAGGCTCCTTAGACTGGAGGTCCGGCCTCTTCTCCACGTCGATGAGCCTCAGCCTCCCCTCCTCCTTGACCAGCAGATATCTCCCGTCAGGCGACGCCCTAATCGCCGAGACGCCGCCCAACAGCTGCTCCTTGGCCTTGGTCTCTAGGTCGTACAGCTCCACGACGCCTCTCCTCTCCTGGGCAGACCAGAGGTAGTACTTAACGGCCCCCTCCACCTCGTACCTAAGCCACGCCACCTTGCCGCCCTTAAGCCCCACCACGGCGGCGTAGAGCCCCTCCTCCACGGGGAAGGGCTCCACCCGCAACTGGATCCCCTCCACGTCGACGTCGCCGGGCTCCCCCTCAGCCTTTTTGTACACCATAAACGGGGAGGAGTCGCCGCGGCGGAGCACCACGAGGTAGGGCTTGGAGGGCTTGGCGAAGGAGTAGACGAACTGGACGGGGTCCATGGAGGGGTTCAACGCCCTCCGGGAGAGGAAGTAGAGAAAACGCCCCTCGGGGTCGAAAGACGGCGAGTAGTCGTAGGCGGTGGGGCTGGTCACGTCGTAGGTCCTGCCCCCGGCCGCGTCGTAGAGCCTTATGTTCTGGACGTAGACCCCCGCCGGCTTTGCGTAGGCCAGCCAGCGGCCTGAGGGGTGCCAGGCCATGTCGGTGATTAGGCCGTATTCGCTCCTGTCCACGAGAGATGCGGCGCCGGTCTCGAGGTCGATGAGCCAAAGCTCGCCTTTGTGGTTCGCCGCCGCCAGCCTCGGCCACTTAAGCGCCAGGGCCTCCACCAGCCCCACCCCCGGCTCCAGCCGCTTCAACAAGACGCCGTCCGCCGTATACACCTCCACGGCTCCGTCGAAGGTGGAGACGGCTATTCTCTCCCCGTCGGTGGATATGTGTTTATACCTCACGGCTCCGCCTCTGGCGCCGAGCTGCGCCACAGCCCCCTCCCACGCCGGGACGGAGAACGCCTGCCCCCTCGACACCACCGCCAGCCGGTCCCCAGATACTAAGACGAACTGCTCTAGGTACTTCATCGGGTCGACGAACTTGGCCATCTTGGCCTTGCGCGACAGGGGGAGATCTATCTCGACGAGTTGCGCCTTGCCTACGGCGGGGTCGTATAGATAGATGTCGCCGCCGGCCTGGAAGACTATACGCCTCCCGTCGGTGCTGGCGTTCCTCACGTAGAAATCTCTAAAGTCCGTGTGGCGCCGCAGGTCGCCTCCGTTGAGGTCCACGGAGTAGAGGTTGCCCACCCCCTCGTGGTCGGAGACGAAGTAGACCCGGCCGCCTATCAACATAGGCGAGGTGACGTTGCCCGGGAGGTCGAGGAACTTCTGGAAGGTGCGGCCCCCGTCTCTGCTTATCCAAAGGACGCCCCTTGCTCCTCCTCTATACCGCTTCCAGTGGGGGAGGTCGTAGGTGTTGCGGCCCAGGATCACCACCCCGTCGCCGTACACCAGCGCCGTGGCGGGGCCTAGGTTTAGTCTCTCGTAGACCCCGGTGAGGGAGACCGCGTAGAGCTCGCGCCACTGGGTGAAGGGCGTCTTGAAGTCGCTGTATACGAGGACCCTCCCGTCGGGGGTCCAGCCGACCACCCTCGTGTAGGGGGTGCCGAAGTAGGTGATCCTCCTGGGCTCCCCGCCCTCCGCCGGGATTACGTAGACGTCGGCGGCGGTGCCTTGGTCGGTCTGTTGAAGCCTAGTGAAGGCTATCCACCGGCCGTCTGGCGAAAACTTCGGCCTAACCACAACGCCGAAGTCCGAGGTGAGTCTGACCCCGACTCCGCGAGTGAACTTCCAGAGGTCGTCCTCAGTCACGAAGATAATGTCATCGCCGTAGATGTCGGGAAACATGTAATACCCGCGCAT
>JAEMPK010000081.1 GCA_022759345.1 Pyrobaculum sp.
GCCCACTTATCTCCTCCCTCAGCTCCTCCCAGACGTACCGGCTGAACTGAGCCTCTGCGATAGCCCCCAGGGACGCCTTGATGCGGACAAACCTCTTATTTGCGGCTTCCCCTCTTTTCTTTTAATCCATTTCTCGAAGTCCTCTCGGAGTCTCTTCAGCTCCTCCAGTATTTCGCCTAGGCCTATCGTGCCGGCTACCGCCATTTTGAACTCCTCGTCTTCCTCCAGCGCTTTGAGAAAGCGCCTCTTCTCCTCCGGCGTCAGTGCCACATATTGTCCGCCCTTTTACTTAAAAACTTTGACGCCGCCTGTAGGTGTAGTACGTCCTGGGCCCGAAGTCGTGGAGCTCCACGCCGATTTGGGCGAGCCTCTGCCTTATGTAGTCGGCTAGCGCGTACTGCTTCTCCTGGCGCAGCCTCGCCCTGGCCTCCACCAGCGACTTGACCGCCTCCTCAAGCTCCTTGGGGACTTGACGTCTCTCCAACACGCCCAACACATCGGCCATCTCTGTGTATCTCCTAAGCGTCGCCAGGGCCGTCTCGCGGGATATCTTGTCCACCTTGTGCAACACAGTGGAGATTATGTACCGCGCCAGTCCGTAGAGCTGTTGCGCCGCCTCCGGCGTTGTGAAGTCGTCTTCCAACGCGGCGTAGAAGGCCTCTGCGTACTTATCCACCTCAAGCCTTTCTCTGTCCTCCTCCCCCGCGTCGGCGACGGCTTGGCTCAGCTCGTCGTAGGCCGTATATAAGGTCTTGACCATGTCCTCGGCTTGGTCCAACAGCTCGAAGCTGAACTCCATGGGCTTTCTGTAGTGACCCATGGCGTAGGCCAGCCTCAACGCCTCTCCGCTGTATTTAGAGAGGACCTCGTTAAGCGTTATGACGTTGCCGAGAGACTTAGACATCTTCTCGCCCCTCACCGTGAGGTACCCCACATGTATCCAATACCTGGCGAAGTTGTCTACGCCGAAGTAGGCCTTGGCTATGGCGATTTCGTTCTCGTGGTGGGGAAATATCAGGTCTGCCCCCCCGCCGTGGAAGTCAAAGGGGATGCCCAGATGCTTCGTCGACATAACTACACACTCTAGATGCCAGCCCGGCCTCCCGGGACACCACGGAGAGTTCCACCAAGGCTCGCCGGGGCTCCAACTCTTCCAAAGAGCGAAGTCGAGCGGGTTCTTCTTCCCCGGCTCGGGCTCCACCCTGGCGCCGGCCACGAGCTCCTCAATCTTCTGTCCAGAGAACTCGCCGTACCGCGGCACCTTGCCCACCTCGAAGTAGACCGAGCCGTCGGGCGCCACGTAGGCGAAGCCCTTCTCGACCAGCGCAGAGGTCCAAGCCACCATCTCCTCCACGTTCTCCGTGACCCTGGGATATGCGTAGGCCGGCTTGATGAAGAGCCTTTTATTCAGCTCGAAGAACTCTGCAATGTACCGCTCCGGCACCTCTCTCCATCTTCTATACGCCTCGTGGCCGAACTCCTCCTTGGCTCTGTTTATTATTTTGTCGTCTATGTCGGTGAAGTTTATCACCAGCCTCACCTCGTACCCCTTGGCTTCTAGATACCGCCGAAATACGTCGAAGAAGACGTAGACCCTGCCGTGGCCCACATGCACGTGGTCGTAGGGGGTTATGCCGCAGACGTACCCCCTGGCGAGGCCTGGCGTATATGTGACGAACTCTTCCTTTTGCCGTGTGGCGGTGTTGTATATAAGCATAATGTTTGAAGCAATTCAATTTTTTATATCTGATCGTGACGGGGGCAAGCTCCTTCTTTCAGGTGGGGAGGAGGTCACATAACGGTGCATAAATATCAACAAATCCTTCCGCCTTGTCGCCATGTTGAAGATGGGTGTAGCGCTTGAGGCAATATAGTTTAAATAGTTGAGTAATTAGGGCTTTGTGTCGTTTTCTGAAATTGAGAATAAAGTGAAGTCTCTCCTCTCTGGTGTCGAGATCACTAGAGTGAGCTTCGAGGGGCCTAACCTCTGTATCTATGTAAAGAGGCCTTCTGAGACTTTACTTGACGCAGTCGGAGAAGTGGCTAAGACGTTGAAGAAGCGGGTGGTTCTAAGGGTTGACGCCGGCAGTAGGTTGCCGGAGAGGAAAGCGACGCAGATAATCAGAGAGATCGTGTCTGACGTTGAGGATGTGGTGTTTGAGGAGAACGGCGACGTCTATATATACCTGGCCAGGCCTATGAGAGAGAAGGAGCTACGGGCAATTGCGAGAGAGGTGTTTGTGAAGACTGGCTGGAGGGCTGTGATAGAGAGCGGGGTGCCGCGGGACGGGGTGAAGCTACCGACGCACGAGGTGGTGGGCGTCCGGCAGATTTTCCACGGCGCATATGCGCAAAGGCGGGAGCTCATGGAGTCGCTGGCCCGCTACATACACCAAGAGCCTGTGGTTAAAGAGGGGCCTATCACCGTCGCCTTCCTAGGCGCGGCGATGGAGGTGGGGAGGAGCGCGATACTGGTAAGTACGACTGAGAGCAACGTGTTGCTAGACTGCGGCCTTAAGCCGAGTCAATACGACGAGGACTTCCCCATGTTGGACCTCATAGACATAGACAGGCTGGACGCCGTCGTCTTGACCCATGCCCACATGGACCACGTGGGGTGTCTCCCCCTCCTCTTCAAATACGGCTACAGAGGCCCCGTCTACATGACGGACCCCACCAAGTACCAGACCTACATACTCCTTACAGACTACGTGGAGCTGAAGGAGCGGGAGGGTCTTCAGCCGAGCTTTTCGAAGGCCGACGTGGAGGCCGTGATATACCACACCATAACGCTCGACTACGAAGAGGTGACGGACATAGCTCCTGACATAAAGCTCACCTTCTACGACGCCGGCCACGAGATCGGTTCGGCGATGGTGCACCTCCACATAGGCAACGGGAGGTACAACATACTCTACACAGGCGACTTTAAATACGGGAAGACCCGCCTCCTCAACCGCGCGGTTTCTAAATTCAAGCGGGTGGAGATGCTCATAATGGAGTCCACATACGGCGGCAGAGACGACGTGCAGCCGCCCCGCGTCGAGGCCGAGAACGCCTTGGCTAAGCACGTGTCTGAAGCGGTGTCCCGCGGCGGCAAGGTGTTGATCCCGGCGTTCAGCACCGGGAGGGGACAGGAGATACTCTACATCCTCAACAAAATGATCGAAGGCGGCCTCGTGCCGAGGGTCCCCGTCTACGTAGACGGCATGATCGTAGAGACCCTCAACGTCTACCTCATGTATCCCCACTACCTCAACCCAGAGGTCGCGGAGGAGG
>JAEMPK010000104.1 GCA_022759345.1 Pyrobaculum sp.
CCTCCGGGTTAGTGCGACCCTCTGCAACTAGCGGTTTTATAAAGCGCGTCGTCCCACCTCCTCGCCTCTCTCCGCACAATTTTAGGCGTCCTCTCCATTTTATACCCGGCCAGGGGCTTGACTCCAGCGGCCTTCTCCGCATATACACAGCGGCTGTCTAAAGCTCGGCGCGCTGTTGATCAGTCTGCCTCCAGTCAACACGTATGACTTGTCCGCAACCCTGCAGATGAGCTCTGCATCGTGCGTGGCCACCAATACGGCGGTTCCGCGGCTTTTCAGCTCGTTAAGTAACTTAATCACCCGCTCTGTAGACTCCTCGTCGAGATATGTACTAGGTTCGTCTAACAGAAGAAGCTTAGGCTGATGTGCCACGGCGGCTGCCAACGCAACAAGTCTCTTCTGCCCGCCGCTCAGCTTATAAGGCGGCTTGTTTAGAATGTGTGAAATGCCTAACTTCTCGGCGATTTCCCTCGCCGCCTTGAGCCCAACATCTGCGCCATATATCCTCGCAGAGGTGTAAGCAATCTCGTCGAGCACTGTGTCGTTGAAGAACATGTCGTCGGGGTTTTGGAAAGATATGCCGATGAGTCTTCTAATCTGTGGCAGAGTCCTCTCGTCCAGCCTTTCGCCCATGATGTACACCTCGCCTCTCCACGGCCGCAACAAGCCCGCCAGGAGTAGCAGGATGGTCGTCTTGCCAGACCCAGTGGGGCCGTAGATGGCCACGACCTCGCCCTCGCCCACGGATAGCTCGACTCCCCTTATAACCGGCTCTCCGTTGTACCCGAACTCCAGACCCGACGCCCTAAGGACTTCTCGCCTCATACGCCATCCTCAAGGCCCTCCCCCTCTCTATGCCGTATATCAGTATGTCGCCGACGGCCGCCGCGAAGGCCCTTTTGTCGAAGTGAGGAGTCCGCGCCTCCCTCGCCGCCGTCACCACTATGGCGGCCCTCCCGAGGGCGTAGACAGACGGCGGAAACAACTCCAGCATCTTGTATATCGGTTGAGGCAAGACGCGTCTAAACGCCGCCAGGAAGCCGCTCCACCCGCAGTAGAGAAGCCCCCCTGTAAGGACTGCGGCTGAGGAGACCGTCCTCGCTATGAAGAGGGCGAAATCTGTCTTCGCAGGTAGGAGGCCTAACGCCGCTGGCAGAGACACAAAGCTTGCGGAGAACGTGGAGATCCCCACGACTATCAACCACTCTCTGAGGCCCTGTCCCCTCCAGGCGGCTAATGCGCCCATGGTTATGAAAAGAGGGGCTGTAGCCAAAGAGGGCGAAAAGGCGGCGACGACTGTAGCGGCTGAAAAAAGATATGGGTATAAGACGTGCGTCTTGCGAACTCTTTCAAAGGCCGCTACGGCCTTTGTTATTTCCTCAACCAGTTCTCTTAACATGTCTCCACCTCACCAGCGCCGTATATAACAGGAAGTATATTGCGAGACCTATAAACGCCGAGACTATATAGCCCGCCCAGTCGGGGAGCCCAGGCACTGTGTAATCTATGAAGGGGGTCCAGTTCATCCGGTACCGGGTGTCGTTGAGGACTGTGCGGTTGGCCGCTTGGTTTATGAGGTCGGCCGCCACGTCTAACGGCTCGTGGTAGTTTATTAAGTTGGCGAGCCACACGCCGAAGATCGGCGAGATGAGGGCGAGGGCTATCAAGAGGATGAGGAACCTCCTTGTCATAGCCTCACGTACTCGGGGGCCCTCTTGGAGAGGTAGAGCGCCACGAAGCCCGTTATGGCGCCCTCCACGAGGCCCAGCAACGCGTGCCAGCCCGCCATCACGGGGACGCTGATAGTCCAGCCGTAGGGGAACCAGGGAGATAGGCCTATCTCCAAGCCGGCGGCTATTCCCGCGACAGTTATGCTGGCCCACCCCGCGGCGAAGGCAGACCAGAAAACGCCGACGCGGGGTCTCAACACCTTGTACACGGCATATCCCGTGAGAGGCGCCACGACGCCCATGTTTATCACGTTGGCACCTAACGTGGTGATCCCGCCGTCGTGAAACACCAACGTTTGCACCAGCAACACCAGAAGGAGGACGAAAAACGCTACAAAGGGCCCCAGCAGTATGGCCGCAAGCGCGCCGCCTACCATGTGGAGGGAGGTCCCGCCCGGTATCGGCCAGTTGAGCATCTGGGCTACGAAAATCGCGGCGGCTAGCGAAATCGCCAGCTCCATGTATTTCTGCAGCTCGCTACGCCTATAGGCGTAGTAGCCGTAGGCCAACATTACGGCCCACGTAACGCCCGCCGAGATGGGATCGAGGTATCCATCGGGTATATGCATGGAGTATTACATTTACTGAATTTAAAAAATACATTTTTTATCAACATGAAAAGCCCCCTCGGCGCCTCGCCGTATGCGTAGCCCGTGGCCGAGACGTGCGGACCCACTGCGCCACTCGAACAAGTCTCTTTTTCAGAACGCCTCGTAGGCACGTCGTAGACCTCCTCTATCACCACCTCGGCGAAGATCCTCTCCACAACTCTGCAGAGTGCTACAACTGCTCGGCGGAATAGATTCGAACAACACGGCAGATGCCAAGTCTTCCAGCAGTGTTATACCCGCCCTACCTCAGTCTCCGCTGCGGCGCCGGTCCCCACGGCGTGTATCACCTCTAGGCAGTTGCGCCCGTCTAAGTGGACGTGGGTGGAGTCTGATTATGTTTCTATAATCGTTGAACTTCTGTGGGCGCCTTAGTTACAAACTTCGCGGACGTACACGAACACTATACCTATGCCACTGGGGTTTCTACAAGCTGGCGACTTTTCCGTCATTAGAGACGCCGCGAGGCGCGATCTGTTCACCTCGCCGAGCATAGCATCGCAAATTCCAGCTTTTTGTACAACTCGTCGTCGAGCGCAAGGCTGACGCGCTTTATGGGCTTACCGTGTTGATATATATAATGTTGCTGTACTTGTTTTGTGCTCGAGCTTGAAAAGCCTTGGCGCGATCCTCAGAAGTATCTAGAGGGGCGTTTGACGGAGGCGGCGTATGAGGCCGACCTAGCCCTTAGGTTCTTGGATGCGGGCTTGTACAGAAACGCGGCGGGCAAGGCGTTTCAAGCCTTCAAGGCGTTGCTGGCGGCGCTGGCTATGAAATACAGAGATGCCCTGGCCCAGAGGTACCCCGGCAGGAAGCGGCTGAGGAGCGGCAAGGCGGTTGAGGCTGTGGACTGGATAATTGCCGTCATGCCGACGGGCCTCATGCTGGAGGTGGCGCGGGACCTCTCGCAGTTGGC
>JAEMPK010000093.1 GCA_022759345.1 Pyrobaculum sp.
ACTGGAACCAGTCTGTGAAGGTTCTGTCTCTGCCTAAAGTGAAGGGCTCATAAACTACGTAGGTTGTGTCGTTGCGAAATATCACCACGTAGATGGGGGGCACTTCTGCAACTGGGCCGCCTCCTAATGGGCGGTAGGAGCCGTATGCTTGTGCGGTCATGTTGGCGAGTCTCCATGCCAAGTCGATCTTTGGAGAGGCGGCTGTGCCGTTTATCACCTTGCCTCTTAGGTAGTCGTTGAGGGCGAGTTGGCCGTTGTAAAGTAGCGCGAGGTAGCTTCTAGTGGCGTTATCGGTGGCCCACGGTGCTATATACACAGTATACCCTTCCGCCGTCTTTAGTAGTTGGTCGAGGACGGAGAGTAGTTCTGTGCGGTAGGTGGCGTTGAGCTGGTCGCGGTACCCCACCACGACCACGCCCTGCGGGCCTTTCTGTGCCAATATGCCGACGGTGGAGGCCTCGGCCAGTATGGCCTTTCTCTTGGCTGGGTCTTCCCAATACGGTTTGGGTATCGGCTCTTTTCCGTACATCCCTGTGGCTACTGTGGCTAGTAGTAAGCCTGCAGTCACCGCGAGCGCTATGGCGAAGATGAGCCAGTTGTTCATCGCGGTGTGGTTGATCCCCTCTTTTAAATTTGTCGTTATTGTATATAAAGCGATGAAATATCGGCGGCGTCGTGGGTCTCTCGTTTTGGCTTAGGGGAAACGTCGGCGCTATGATCATATCCTGGTTTCTATTCGCTATTTCAGGCTCCTTGACTTCTCCATATCTCTCAAAATATCTTCAGATGTTGGGCGCCTCTGATATCGAGATCGGCGTGGTGAGGGCTCTAGGCTCTCTTGCAGTGCTTCTGACGATTCTACCAGGAGGCGTCTTGACAGACGTAATAGGCAGGAAGCGGTCTATCGTCATAGGGACGTGGGGCATCGCCGTGGTGCAGTTTCTCTACGCCGTGGTGCAAGACTGGAGACAATTCGCAATGGTCTACGTGGTGGATTGGGCCCTCCACTTCTATCAGCCCGCCCTCACTGCAATCTTGCTGGATTCTCTTCCGCCGGAGAAAAGAGGCGGCGGCATGATGCTCACGGCGGTCCTCCCCCAAGTCCCTTGGCTCTTTCTGCCACCTGTCGGAGGCTATCTGCTGGATCACCTAGGTCTGCTGGGCATGCGTCTTTCCTTTGTGATATCTGGTCTCATATCGGTCTCTGTGGCGTTGCTCAGGATGCGGGCTCTTCAAGAGACCATAATGGTGAAACCTGTGGACAGGAGAAAGCTGGCTAGAGAGGTCCTCCACTCTTACTTCTTCTGGAGGGGTCTGTTTTCTATTCCGCCTTTTGTGGCGTATATCACTCTTCTAGGCTTCCTAATGTCTCTTGCAGGCATTGCGCTTCAGACCTTCGGAGTGCTCTATGCCACCAACGTGGTGGGGCTGGACAACACGTCCTGGGGCGTGGTTCAAAGCGCTACGACGGCTGTCAGCATTTTCTTCGGCCTCGTCCTCATGCCTGTCATAGACAAGGCGCCTCGTGTGTCGGCTCTCTTCGCAGGTCTTCTCCTAATGGCGGTCGGCTACTTCATGGTGGGGACATGGGCAAATGTGGTGGCGCTTGTTACGGCGACAATCCTCGTGGGGATAGGCTCTGAAGTGTCCACGTCGATACGTAGGGCGTTGGTAGGCGATTACATAACGCCGGAAAACAGAGGAAGAGTTATGGGCACAACCCTTGCTCTTGAATATCTAGGCTCCATCGCAGGCGGCATATTAGTTGCTTATATCTACACTGCGTCTCCCCACCTAGCCTTTATCTTCTCAGGCGCAGTCTTGTTGTTTGCGGCAGTTCCTCTGGCCCGGAGCGCTCTCCAGGCGCGCTGAAGCTACTGATCCTTTACGATGAGGACGTCGATAGGCGACTCCTGTACCACTCTCGAGGAGACGCTTCCCATCAATATGCGCCGTATGGTGGAGAGACCCCTTGCGCCCAGCACTATGAGCGACGCGTTGACCTCTTTTGAGAATTTTATTATTTCGTGAGCTGGGTCACCCTCCAATACCTTCCCCTCGGAGCCTCTGCCGAGGAAGGCGACTGCCTCCTTTACAAGTTGTTCAGCCTTCTCTCTAAGGCTTGTAAGCACGGCGGGCGAGGAGAACATATCTGACAACGAGAGGACTGCTGTGTCAATTACGTGGACAACGTAGACCTTTGAGTTGAATTTCTCAGCCAACATCTTAGCCTTCTGAAGAGCCTTCTTAGCCTGTGGAGAGCCGTCGTATCCTACCACTATACGTTCCATAAAAAAGACATGAATCTGGTTTATATATATTAATCTGCGCTAGGTCTGTGCTCCTCTGGCACTCCGTATTCTACCAAACTCTTCAGCACAGACTCTTCAGACACGAGGTCACGTATTGAGATAACCCCGAAGAGTCTGCCTCCTTTAGTCACCACTACGTGACGGATGTTGTGTTGGCGCATAATTTTCGCCACGTTCCATATCGGTTCATCCCCCTCCACTGTGATTACGGGAGAAGTCATGATCTCTTTGACTGGAAGATTTACATCTATGTTGTTGGCCACAGCCCTCACTATGTCGCGTTCAGACACTACGCCGACCGCCGCATCAGGCTGAGTCTTCTCAACGATGACTACAAGACCTACCCTCTTCTCCACCATCACCCTAGCAACGTCTTTAATTCTTGTCTCCGGCGTTGCAGTAATGGGAGGTTTTCTCGCAATAATTTCTGCTTTCATAAGTCAATCTATATTCACGTAAATAAACATTTCGGAGATTATAGATTTGGAAAATCTTAACCTCTCAAAAGGGCATCTCTTGCCGCTTATGTATAAAGAAAATGGTGGACCGGCCGGGATTCGAACCCGGGATCACCCGCGTGCAAGGCGGGCTTGAGGGAATTGGCTTCTATCCTTCCGCTAGACTACCGGCCCGTTACGCGTTCTTTATAGCTTTAAATCTTTTCATCCCACCAACTCGGTATGCTGGGGTTAAGCGGCCGCGGGGACGCGACTATGTATTTTTCTTGTGTTTTTACCCCATGTCTGCTTGTTCTCATGAGTTCAAACAGCAGGTTACCAACGTGGTTAAGTAGTAAGATGGCCTCTCTACCTTCTTCAACTGCCGCCAGTCTTCTCTCTGCCCATCTCACCCACACCCGTGCGGTGTTTATTAAGGCGCAACATCTGTCGAGGCAGATTACCCACCCCAGCGGAGT